>JANNKZ010000336.1:0-6294 GCA_031396515.1 Gammaproteobacteria bacterium | reverse complement strand
ACGGCCTGCTTCCTGACGCAGCTCAAGGCCGGCGACCACCTGTTGTGCTTCGTCGAGACCTACGGGCCCAGCCTGCAACTGATCAAGGGGCTGCTCGCCCGCTTCGGCGTGTCGCACACGATGCTGTCGATCGAGGACGATACCGGCATCGAGCGCGCGCTCGCCGAGCGGCCAACGAAACTCGTGTACTTCGAGTCGCCGACCAATCCGATCACGCGCATCGCCGACATCGCGCGCATCACGAAGATGGCGCAGGCCCACGGCGCGCTGACCGCGCTCGACAACACCTTCGCCGGCTTCCACAACCACAGCCAGTACGGCATCGACCTCTACCTGCACAGTCTGACCAAATACGCCTCCGGGCACGGCGACGTAATGGCCGGCGCCATCATCGGCCGCGCCGAGCTGATCCGGCCGATCCGCCGCGAGTGCGTCCTGCTCGGCACGTTGCTCGATCCGCACGCCGCCTTCCTCGTGATGCGCGGCATGAAGACGTATTACCTCCGTTACGAAGCGCAGGCCGCGAATGCGATGTGCATCGCGCAGTTCCTCGATGCGCATCCCGCGGTCGCGCGCGTGCACTACCCGGGATTGACGACCCATCCGCGCCATGCGCTCGCGCAGGTGCAGATGCGCGAGTTCGGCTCGATCGTCGCCTTCGACCTCGCGGGCGGCGCCGCGGCCGTGCAGCCGTTCTCGGACGCGCTCGAGTTCTTCGCGATCACGCCGAGCGTCGGCTCGGTGGAATCCCTGATGCTGCCGCCGCAGATGCTGAGCGGCCGCGGCCTGTCGAAGGAACAGCAGGCGATCAGCGGAGTCGGGGAGGGCACGATCCGGCTTTCCGTCGGGATCGAGGACGCGGATGACCTGATCGCGGACCTCGGCGCCGCGCTCGCCAAGGTGACGGCGGCCTGACCGCCAGGCCGGTCAGCCGGCGCGCGGCACCATCAGCAGGCGGTCGCTGCCGGGAAAAGTCGCCGCCCAGTTCTCGCCGGTCTGTCGCAGCAGCGATACCGCGTACTTGCCGCCCTCAAGCGGGCGGAAGGTCTGGCGGAAAATCCCGGTCGAACCGTCGGCGCCGGTCAGGAACACCTCACGAATGATCTCACCGGCGTCGTTACGGAAGATCTCGCCGCGTTCCTGGGTCAGCGATCCCGGCTCGACAACCAGCAGGTAATCGAATCGCCGGGTCGTCGCGTTCCAGAGAATGACCCCGTCCAGGTGCAGGTGCTCGCCGCCGGACTTCGTGATGAGCGATGCGCTGAACCGCATGTAGCCGCGATTCGGGCCCCAGGAAAATCGCTCGACGAAGGACGTGCCACCGGACTCGGGACCGACGTCCCATTCGCCGATCAGCGGTTCGAGCACGGCGAAGGGTGCAGGCGTCTTCGTGGATTCCTCCGCCGCGCGCGCGAGGGGAGCAGTCGCGATCAGAGCGAGCGTGGCGAGCGTCGAAACGATTGCGCCCGTGCGCCCGCCTGCCGATCGAGTCGTGTGCTGCATGTCGGTTTTCCATGTGTTCCGGTGAGATGTCCCGAAGCTACCGCCCGGCAGGCGGCGGCGCGAGCGAACTGCGACCGGACGGGGTATTGGCGCGTCGAACGACTCAGGCGCTGCTCGCGACCCGCACGCGGTGCGGATGGTAGGGCAGCACCTCGACCACGTCGCCGCCCACGAGCCGGTCCTGCAGATCTCGCCACCAGGCCGCGGTCAGGATTTCCCCGTGCTTTTCCAGGAATACCTCGCGCAGGCGCCCCTCCATGCCAAGGAACTGCAGGAAAGTCTCCGGGAACACGTCGTTGTCGGCGACGTAGAACCAGCTCTCCGCACGCATCTCGTCTTCGGGCGTTTCGGCCTGCGGCACGTCGCGGAAGCGGCAGTCGGTGACGCGGCAGAGCTCGTCATAGTCGTAGAAGATCACGCGGTTGTGGCGGGTGACGCCGAAGTTCTTGAGCAGCAGGTCGCCGGCAAAGATGTTGGTGTACGCGAGGTCGCGGATCGACTGGCCGTAGTCGATGACGGCGAGCTCCGCCTGCTCCGGACTCGCGCTCCGGAGGTAGAGGTTGAGCGGCGTCATGCGCCGCTCGATGTACACGTGGCCGACGATGACGTCCTCGCCCTCGATCTGGACGTTCATCGCGCATTCCTCGGTTAATTCCCGCAGCATGTCCGGCTCGAAACGAGCGCGCGGCAGGCGGATGCGGCGGAATTCCTGGGCATCCACCAGCCGTCCGGCGCGGTCGTGGCGAAAGACCATGTCGTACTTTGCCATGACTTCCTCGCGCCGCACGGTCTTGACCGCGGGAAAGCGGTCGCGGATCACCTTGAAGATCACGTCGTAGTTCTCGAGCGTGAAACAGGCCATCACGAGTCCACGTTCGCCGGGCGCGCGCACGAAGCGGTCCCCGGTCTCGCCGAGGTGACGGAAGATTTCGCGGAATCGCTCGGTCTTGCCCTGCTTGGCGCGGCCGAGCACGGTGAAGAGCTCGGACACCGGCTTCACCGGCATGATCGAGTGCAGGAACAGCACGGCTTCGCCGACGCGCTCGAGGTCCACGTGGAAATACGAGCGGGTGAAGCTGAACAGGATCGAGACGTCGCTCTCGCGCAGCATCACGGCGTCCACCAGCACGCCGCGCTCGGTGTTCCGGAACGCAATTGCGAGCGGCAGCATCCAGCCGTCGCCATGGATGCGGCCGACCACGTAGGCGCGACTCATCTGGTAGAACACCGGCCGGATCACCTCGATGTCACGCAGCGGCCGCCGCTCGTCCTGCGCTGCGAGGCTGAGCTCGATGTCGGTCGCGACGTGGCCGACGCTCCCTTCGAAATCCCGCCAGGGGGTGCGGAAGCGGTAGTCGGTCAGGAGCTCCTCGACCAGGAGTTCGAGCGAACCACGGTTTACGTATCGGTCAGTAACGACCTCGGAGCCGATGCCGCGCAACGGGTCGAGGTCGAGCGCGAAGAATTCGATGTCCGCATTGACGCCGACCGTGCCGAACAGTCGGCGCGTGATCGAACTGAAGAAGGTCTTCAAGAACTCCGGGTCGGCGAGCGGGGCGATGCGGAGCGAATACGCCGCCTTGATCTCGTGCCACAGCGTGCGGTCGAGCGCGTACTCTCCGAGGCGCGCGCGCAGCGCCTCGGCCGTGTCGTTGACCATCGTCGAATAGAGCTCGAGCCGGGCGACCACGTCGGCCTGGCTGCCGGCCCAGTCGCGGCTCTCGAAGCGCTCGGGGGCGCGGCGCGTGATCGCGCGGAATTCGGCGTTGTAACGCGAGAAGGCTGCGACGATCGCGGCCGCACCGTCGTCGGCGAGCGTCCGGTTCAACGCATGTTGCGGATCAAGGCGTCGCCGAACTCGCTGCACTTCACTTCGGTCGCGCCGTCCATCAGCCGTGCGAAGTCATAGGTCACGGTCTTGTCGGCGATCGTGCGATCCATCGCGGTCAGCACCAGTTCGGCGGCCTCGGTCCAGCCCATGTAGCGCAGCATCATCTCGCCCGACAGGATCACCGAGCTCGGGTTGACCTTGTCGAGATTCGCGTACTTCGGTGCCGTGCCGTGGGTCGCCTCGAACACCGCGTGCCCGGTGACGTAGTTGACGTTGCCGCCCGGCGCAATTCCGATGCCGCCAACCTGGGCGGCGAGAGCGTCCGACAGGTAGTCACCGTTCAGGTTCATGGTTGCGATGCAGTCGAAGTCTTCGGGACGCGTCAGCACCTGCTGCAGCGTGATGTCGGCGATCGCGTCCTTGATCAGGATGCGGCCGGCGGCGAGCGCCTTCTTCTGCTCGTCGTTCGCAGCCTGGTCGCCCTTGGCCGCGCGCGTACGCTCCCACTGGTCCCAGGTGTAGGTCGCGTCCGCGAACTCGCGCTCGGCGAGCGCGTAGCCCCAGTTGCGGAACGCGCCCTCCGTGTACTTCATGATGTTGCCCTTGTGCACCAGCGTCACGCTCTTGCGCCTGTTGGCGATCGCGTACTCGATGGTCGCGCGCATCAGGCGTTCCGTTCCTTCGCGCGAGACGGCCTTGAGGCCGATGCCGGAGGTCGCGGGGAAGCGGATCTTGCCGTACAGCTTCGGGAAGTTGTCCTTCAGGAGCGCAAGGAACTTCGCATTCTCCGCCGAGCCTTCCTCGAACTCGATGCCGGCGTAGATGTCCTCGGTGTTCTCACGGAAGATCACCATGTCCACTTTTTCCGGTGCGCGCACCGGCGAGGGCACGCCCTTGAACCAGCGCACGGGGCGCAGGCAGACGTAGAGATCGAGCATCTGGCGGAGCGCCACGTTCAGCGAGCGGATGCCGCCGCCGATCGGCGTCGTCAACGGGCCCTTGATCGAGACCAGGTACTCGCGGCAGGCCTCGACGGTCTCGTCGGGCAGCCAGGAGTTCTTCAGCCTGTTGGCTTTCTCGCCTGCATAGACCTCCATCCAGGAGATCTTGCGCTTGCCGCCGAAGGCCTTCTGCACGGCGGCATCGAGCACGCGCACGCTCGCGCGCCAGATGTCCGGGCCGGTACCGTCGCCCTCGATGAACGGAATGACCGGATGGTCGGGAACCTGCAGTGTGCCGCCGGCAATGCGGATCTTTTCGCTCATTTGCAAATGCTAGCACGAGTGCGCAGATACATCGCGGCGCCGAGCAATCCCGGTGCGGCGTGCGTGATGATCCGGATCGCCACGGACTCGAGATACGACGCCATCCGCCCTTTCGCAAGGAAGCGCTCGCGGAATGCACTGTCGCGCAGGAACGGGATGAAGCGCGGCACGATGCCGCCCGCGATCATCACCGTGCGAGCGCCGTGGACGAGCGCCACATCGCCGGCGACGCTGCCCAGCACGGCGCAGAAGCGGGCAAGCGCGCGGTGCGCCAGTTGATCGCGTCCGCCGAGCGCGGCGTCGACGATCTCGGCCGGATCGCGAAGGGTTGTGCGCTGGTCGAGCGCAGCGGAAAGATCGCCGCCCGACGCCAGCGCGGCATCGATACAAGAAAGCCCGGCGCCGCTCAGCAGGCGTTCGTTCGAGACCCGGCCGAATCGCGCATTCAGCCACGCAGCAATCTGTAATTCCTCGTCGTCCTGAGGCGCGAACCCGACATGGCCGCCCTCGGTTTCGACCACGTTCCAGCCGCGGTCGGCGTCGCCGGCCAGCAGCGCGACGCCGAAGCCCGTTCCGGGCCCGAGCACGCTGACGGAAACCGCGGGCGGCGTACCGTGCGCGCCGTGCAGCGTCACGGCGTCGGCCGCGCCGAGCACCGGCACGGCCCAGGCGATCGCGCCGAAATCGTTGAGCACGTCGAGTGCGTCCAGGCCCAGGTTCGTCTGCAATTCGCTGCGGCGGAACGACCAGGCGCGATTGGTCAGGCGGATTTCTTCGCTGCCGCCCGGCGATGCGACGGCGATTGCGGCGATCGTGGGACGTTCGCCGACACTTTCGAGGTAATGCCCGGCAGCGTGCTGGAGACTGGCAAACTCCGCGCAAGCCAGCGAACGTTGCTGCGCCAGCCGCGGCGCCTCGCTTTTCAGGTCGGTCAGCGCGAAGCGCGCGCTGGTGCCGCCGATGTCGGCGACCACTGCGAGGTTCCCGCGGCTCGAATTGTCGCTCATGGTGCCGACAGTGAAACACCGGGGGCAGCGCCCTTCAAGCCCTGCAATTGGCGTGCACCGTTCATTGCGACCGGCGCGCTCCGGGCGAGCGAGTTGCAGTAGAATCGCCGCGATGAAAACGCCTGCAAAAGACGGTTTCCGGATGCCCGCGGAGTGGGAGCCGCATGCCGGCACGTGGATGCTCTGGCCGGAGCGGCCGGACAACTGGCGCGCGAACGCCGGCCCCGCGCAAGCCGCATTCGCTGCGGTCGCGGCGGCGATCGCGAAGAGCGAGCCGGTGACGATGGGCGTGTCGGCTGACCAGTTCGCCACGGCTCGCGCGGCCCTTCCCGCGGGCGTGCGCGTCGTCGAGATCTCCTCGAACGATTCGTGGATGCGCGACGTTGGCCCGACCTTCGTGGTGGACCGGCGCGGCCGCGCGCGTGGCATCGACTGGATGTTCAACGCCTGGGGCGGCAAGGCGGGCGGCGCCTACGCGCACTGGGAGCTCGACGACCAGGTCGCGGCCAAGGTGCTCGAGATCGAGTCGACGATCCGCTATCGCGCGCCGTTCATCCTGGAAGGCGGCGCCATCCACGTGGACGGCCAGGGCACGCTCCTGACGACCGAAGAATGCCTGCTGAACCCGAATCGCAACCCGAACCTGCGGCGCGGGCAGATCGAGAGCCTGCTCGAGCGTTACCTGGGC
>JANNKZ010000334.1:0-2166 GCA_031396515.1 Gammaproteobacteria bacterium | reverse complement strand
TTTCGTAAGTCTTTGCGGCGGCCGTGTGCTCGCCCTGACGCGACTGGCGCGCGGCCCGTTCCGTTGCGCCCTCCGGGCTGCCGAGACGGTCGAGCCCCGAGATCTGGCAGGCAGCGGCGAGGGCGGCGATCAGGCCGATCGCGGCGAGGCGGCGGGCTATCCGGACATTCGCTTGCATCGGCGGCGGCCCTTGGAGAGGATCACCCGTCCGCCCGTTGCGGTCGGGGAGGAACATTATAGTGGCGGGAACCGGCGTCCTTTATGTCGTTGCGACGCCGATCGGCAATCTCGGCGACATTTCTGCACGGGCCCGCGAGATTCTCGCGGCCGTCAGCGTGGTCGCGGCCGAGGACACGCGCCACAGCGGGCACCTGCTGCGGGAACTGGGCCTCGAGCGGCCGCTCGTCTCGCTGCATGAACATAACGAGCGCGCGCGGACCCCGGAACTCGTCGCGCGCCTGCAGACGGGGGAGAGCATCGCCCTCGTCAGCGATGCCGGCACTCCGCTCGTGAGCGATCCGGGTTTCCTGCTGGTGCGCGCGGCGCTTGACGCCGGCATCGCGGTCTCGCCCGTGCCGGGCGCCTGCGCGGCGATTGCCGCGATTTCCGCTTCCGGGCTGCCCGGCGAGCGCTTCTGCTTCGAGGGATTCCTGCCCGCGCGCGCGGTCGCGCGCCGCCGCCGGCTCGCGGACCTCGCGCAGGAAACGCGTACGCTCGTGATCTACGAGGCGCCGCATCGCATCGCGGAATGCCTCACCGATCTTGCGGCCGCCTGCGGCGGCGACCGCCGCGCCTGCGTCGCGCGCGAAGTCACCAAACGCTTCGAGTCGTTCTACCGCGGCAGCCTCGCGGAACTTGCCGCGCGCGCGGCGGGCGACGAGGACATGCGCCGCGGCGAATGCGTGGTGATCGTCGCGGGCGCGCTTGAAGCCGCGCCCGAGGCCGCGCGGCTCGACGAGGCGCTCGGCGTGCTGCTCGAATTCCTGCCGGCTTCGGCCGCCGCCGCGGCGGCCGCCAGGCTGACTGGCGTGCGCCGCAACGACGCCTATGCGCGCGCGCTGGAAATCACGAAACAAGCGCCCGACGAATCGACTTGAGCCCCGCGGCCGGACCCACTATGTTGGTCGCGGGAGTCGGCCAGGCAATCGCTGTTTTCGCAAGAAGGCAGAGGAAAGTCCGGGCTCCATATGGCACGGCGCCAGGTAACGCCTGGGGGGCGCGAGCCCACGGAAAGTGCAACAGAAAGTACACCGCCCAAGCGTGCGCAAGCACGACGGCAAGGGTGAAAAGGTGCGGTAAGAGCGCACCGCGTCGACGGTAACGGCGACGGCACTGAAAACCCCGCCCGGAGCAAGGCCAAATAGGGAAACACGCGGCGAAAGCCGCAGTGCGCGGCCAGCGCACGTTTCCGGGTAGGCTGCTCGAGGTGCACGGCGACGTGCATCCCAGAGGAATGGTTGCCCACGACAGAACCCGGCTTATCGGCCGACTCCCTCTTCCTCAGAAGCCGCTGTAAAAGCGGCGTGTAAGTTCCTGATTTTGGTGTCCAAGAGCCGTCCAGAATGGGCTTTCGCCATCATTCGTAAGTGATTGACGCGTCACAAATTTTTTTGACATAGCCCGTTGACCCACCCCCAAGCGCTGCCTATAGTGGCAGCGAGTGGGAGAAAGTGGGAGGAAATGGGGCAACGCCCCGTTTTATCTGATGTTCCGCGGTGCAACGAAAGTGACCCTCGATGCGAAGGGCCGGATGGTCATGCCCACCCGGTATCGCGAGCGTCTGGCCGAACGTGGCGGCCCCGGGCTCGTGATTACGATCGACCGCGACCAGTGCCTGCTGATTTACCCGCTCCCCGACTGGGAAGAAATCGAACGAAAGCTGATGCGGCTGCCGACGCTCAACGAACACGCGCGTCGCCTGCAGCGGCTGATGGTCGGTCACGCGACCGACGTCGAGCTCGATGGACACGGACGCCTGCTGTTGCCGCCGAAGCTGCGTGAGTTCGCTCATCTGGATCGCGCGGCGATGCTGATCGGGCAGGGCAATCGCTTCGAGCTGTGGGATGAGCAGCGGTGGGACGAGCGTCGCGAGCAGTGGCTGAACGGCGAGGAATCGTCGATGTCGCTGCCGGCGGAGCTGGGTTCGTTGTCGTTGTGAGTGGCGCG
>JANNKZ010000284.1:0-2509 GCA_031396515.1 Gammaproteobacteria bacterium | reverse complement strand
CGGTGCATGACAAGACGCCGTGGTTCTGGTCGGACCAGTACGAGCTGAAGCTGCAGATCGTCGGGCTCTCGCAGCATTACGACAACGTCGTGCTGCGCGGAGATCCGGCGTCTAAGAGCTTCAGCTGCTGTTACCTGCGCGCCGGCGAGCTGATCGCGCTCGACGCCGTGAATCATGGCAAGGATTTCATGGCCGCCCGCAAGCTGATCGCGGAGCGCGCACGCCCCGATCCGGTGCGGCTCGCCGATGAATCGCTGCCCTTGCGGGAAACGCTCGCCTAGTCCGGCCGCTACCGGCCCGGCTCTTCCAGCAGCTCGCCGGCCGCTGCACGGACCCCGGCGTCCGCGTCGCCAAGCGCCTGCTGCAACGCCGCCGATGCCATCGGTCCTTCGATGTCGCCGAGCGCATCGACCACCCGCAGCCGGATCGCCGGATCGGGGTCGTTGAGGGCTTCGATCAGCAATGCCGCCGGGGCATCGCCGTCCATCGTCGACAGCACGTCGATCGCGGCGATCCGCACACTGCTGTCCGGGTCCCGCAACGATTGTGCAATGACCGGCGCATCCGCTTCCGTGCCGACATCGGCGATCGCGTACAGCGCTTCCTGCCGAACGGCTGGATTCACTTCATCGCGCGCGATCGCCGCCAGCTTCGACGCCGATTGACCGTCGGGCCGGTCCGCAAGCCGCTGGACTCGCTGCAGTTCGGATTGCGCCGGCGGCGGTGCTTCCGCCTGGAAGCACCCCGCCAGCAACGTTGCCACCGCAATCAGGATCGCCTTCATGCCCGGCCGCGTCACTCCAGCTCGAAGCAGCTTTCGACCGCCGTCTGGTTGCCGTTGTCGAGCTTGGTGATGATCTCGAACTTGATCTCGCCATCCGCCAGGTCCGTGAAGTCCTCCGGGAATTCGAAGGAGGTCACGTTCGACGGCAGGTCCACGACAAAGACCGCCGGATCGGGGGTCAGGCCGTCGCGGTCGATTTCGCCGATCACCTGGTACTGCTGCACCGTCACCGCGACACCCGGCGTGCCGATGGTGGGATGGGATTGAGTGACCGCACTCCAGGAGATAGTTACCGGCTCGCTGACCGACGGCAGTTCCTCCGCATCGCAATTCTCCGCGGATACCTGGTCATTCACCATAACGCTGGCGGGCGGCCCGGCCATCACATGCGAAAGCTCGACTTCGCCTTCGAGTTCATCGCCCTCGAGCGTCACTCCCTCGATTTCGTACTCTCCCTCCGGAAACCGCCGGAAGAACGCCTCGGGAGTCAATTCGTCGAATCCCGGCTCGTCGCTTTCGAAGAAGATTTCTGTCATGCCCTGGCGCCGCAGCGCACCGCGGACCAGGATGTTCAACAGCGACCGTTCCCTCGCGTCCGAGATTTCCAGGCTCTTCCACGCATCGCCGTCGATCAGCCCGTGCAGGCCCAGGTCGCCGTCGGTGTCGTTCAGCTCGAAATAGAGCTGGGCCTCATCGAACTCCAATTCTTCCTCATCGTCATTGCCCTGGCCGAGGCTCACCTGGGAGGCCGTTGCCACCACGGCCGCGCCGACGATAAGGGGGATCAGTCTCGTGTAACCCGTGTTCTTGGGCATTTTGTACGCTCCTTTTTTTACCCCCAGACCGTGAGACGCCGCACGGGTTCAAATCCTTCGCGAGCTACCGTAATGCGTTGCAAAATACGATAATCCGCGGATGCCCGAAGACACTGACAAGCTGGACGTCGTCGATCGCGAGTTCCGCGCCATGCTCGCGAAAATGACCGGCGGGCTCGCGCCCCAGGACTACGGCGCGGCGTTCTGGGACTGGTGGCTGCACCTCGCAAAGTCCCCCGCGAAACAGGCCGAACTGCAGCAGACCGCGATGAAGCAGGCGATGGACCTCTGGCGCTTCAATGCCGAGGCCGCCCAGGGCAAGCCGATGGCCCCGAGCGAGAACGGCGACCGCCGCTTCGCGAATCCCGCCTGGCAGCAGTACCCATTTAACGTGTATGCGCAGGCCTTCCAGAACGGCCTGGCATTGATGCAGCAATCGGCGCGCGGCGTCGAGGGTGTCGAACCGCGGAACGCCCAGCTGGTCGAGTTCGCGGGGCGCCAGGCGGCCGAGTCGCTCTCCCCGACCAACAATCCGCTGATGAACCCCGAAGTGCTTCAGCAGACGGTCGCCGAACGCGGCCAAAACCTCGCGCGCGGCTACAAGCATTTCCTCGACGACATGGAGCGCACGCTCTCGGGCGGTGAGACTCCCGGCACCGAGGATTTCCGCGTCGGCGAGAAAGTTGCCGTTACCGAGGGCCAGGTCGTCTATCGCAACGACCTGATCGAACTGATCCAGTATTCGCCGACCACGCCCGACGTAATCGCGGAGCCGGTGCTGATCGTGCCGGCCTGGATCATGAAGTACTACATCCTCGACCTGTCGCCGAAGAACTCGCTGGTCGCCTGGCTGGTGGACCAGGGCCACACCGTTTTCATGATGTCGTGGAAGAACCCGACCGCCGCCGAT
>JANNKZ010000274.1:0-1985 GCA_031396515.1 Gammaproteobacteria bacterium | reverse complement strand
TGGACGCTGCCGAGGCGCAAGGGCGGCCAGAAGGGAAACGATCCGGTTCCCGCGTACCCGCCGTAATTGGACCGGTCTTGCGGGCATTCGCCCACGACTTGGCCGGCGAAGTGCAATCTTCGACCACAGGCGTACTCGGTTTTCGGTCGCAAAACAGCGTCATCGACGTTGAGTCGAAGAAACGTAGCACCACCGGGTATCGATTAGCTCTGCGCAAGCAGGTTAGAAGCCAGCGCCAAACCGGCGCGGGTTGATCTGCGATCCGACGGCAACTTCCGGCTGCTTCGCGGTGACAGGGCGCGGCGCCGCGTCCGGCCGCTTCGCCCAATTTTCGAGCATCGGGCGCTTGACGATCGGAGCCTCATCCATTTCCGGAAGGCGTGCGACTGGCTTGGTTTGGCCCACGATCTCGTTGGTCTGCATGACGGCGCTCCTCCAGAACTGCTACGGCCGTCAGCATAGCGGCGGAGGATTGCGATCACGTTACGTCCGACGTCGGCGAATGGCGTCAGGCCGCAACCGAGTCAGTCTTATGCCAGCAGTCGCCAGGTCAGGGTGATCCAGAACCCTGCGCAGACCAGCAGCGCCAGCTTCACCGCGGCGCTGCCGTAGTCCTTTGCGCACAAGGCACGCCAATTTGCTCGAGAGATGGCGATCGATGGCTGCGCGAAGCGATTCTTGCCCACTCCATCGCCAGGTAGTAATTGATCCGCCTATACTCGCAGCGCTGGTAAAAGGGCCCTCATTCGAGAGGCATAAAAAGCGCTGATCCATGCCGCAAGAATCTCGCCCCACCGGGGCCGTTTTCCTTTCCTACGCCTCCCAGGATGCCGAAGCAGCGGCGCGCATCGCCGAAGCCCTGCGAACCGCCGGCGTTGAGGTGTGGTTCGACCGGAGCGACTTGCGCGGTGGAGTCGCCTGGGACGCGCAGATCAAGAAGCAGATCCACAACTGCGCATTGTTTTTGCCGGTGATTTCAGCCCACACCAATGCGCGGATCGAGGGCTATTTCCGGCGCGAGTGGAACCTCGCCACGCGGCGGATCCTGGACCGGGCGCAGGACGCCGACTTCCTGGTGCCCGTGGTCGTTGACGACACACGCGATGCCGACGCCCGGGTACCGGAAGAATTCCTGAGCGCGCAGTGGACCCGGCTGCCAGGCGGTGAAACGCCGCCGGCGTTTGCACAGCAGGTACATGAACTGCTGAGTCCAGCCGACACCGTCGTACCTGCAGTTCAATCTGGCTCCACGGCAACGATCGAGAGAAGCCGCCTTGGCGCCAGAACTGCGAGGCCACGAGGCCTGCCGCGTGCTCCACTCGCCCTCATTGCACTCTTACTGGTAATGGGCGGCGCGATCTTTTGGTACTACCTAGCTGCCGATCGTGTGTCGGTAGTTAATCAGGAGCAGGTGGCGGTGGCGCCCAACGCTTCTGCTGCCCCCAGCGAGAAGTCGATTGCAGTGCTGCCCTTCGCTGACATGTCGGCTGAAAAGAACCAGGAGTACATGTCTGACGGCATCGCAGAGGAATTATTGAACCTGCTCGCAAAGGTGCCCGACCTGAAAGTGATTGCGCGTACGTCTTCATTCGCGTTCAAAGGAAAGAACGTCGAGATCGCTGAGATCGCCAAGCGACTGAACGTCGCCTATGTGCTCGAAGGAAGTGTTCGTACATCTGGCGACAAGCTGCGCATCACAGCTCAACTAGTCCGAACATCCGATAGTACGCAATTGTGGTCGGAGCGCTTCGACCGCTCGATGGATCACATCTTCACGGTGCAGGATGAGATAGCCAACGCCGTAGTCTCCGAGTTGAAAACAAGGTTACTCAAGGCCGCACCGAAGGAAGAAACCAGGAACCCAAAGGCCTATGCATTGCTCTTGCAGGCTCGCGACATTGCGGATCAGTACACGGCCCCGGCACTTGAAGTCGCAATTTCACTATACGAGCAAGCTCTGGATCTGGATCCGAACTACGCGGAGG
>JANNKZ010000256.1:0-6870 GCA_031396515.1 Gammaproteobacteria bacterium | reverse complement strand
GCTACCTGATTCCGTACAAGACGACTTGCACCTTCGTGCCCGGCTGGAAGGGATTGATTGACTTGGTAGCCCGCGCCGGACGCGCGACCGCATGGACGGGCGCCGTCCTGCCTAACGATGATTTTGATTACCAGTTAGGCGACGCGCCGTTCTGCCGGCACCGGCCCACGGACGACAGCGACAGCAACAGCGATGTGCAGTTCACTCACGTCTACGCTATCGGCCGCGTGAACGGCTCGCAAATGCCCATCATTGAGGTATGGACGCGCGCAAAGGTGCAGCGGCACCTGAAGCAATACAACCGCGTTGGCGATCGCCATTACGCCTTGACGAACGAGAACAATTTTCAGATGTACGCGCGCAAGGTCGCGCTGCTGCAGGTCATCAAGTACCTGCCGCAGAGCGTCGAACTGTCGCAAGCCGTTTTGGTTTCCGACGCAGCGGACACGGGCGGCTCGGCCATTATCGATGTGCAGGGCATGGTGCTGACGACAGCGCCCGATCCCGAAACCGGCGAAATTGCACCGCCCGCAGGCGCTGCGGATGCGCCCCGGCTGACGTACGCGCAGGTTCTGGACGCCATGCAGCGCGCGGCCACGCCGGACGCCCTGGATGACTGCGCGCAAGCGCCTGTTCATCCGCCATCGCAAGCGCCGGGACGGCGGCATCACGGAGCGCACCGTTTCGCCGCAGCGTCTCGTGCACTACCGGTACAACTGGTACCTCGACGCCTGGTGCCACGTACGCAAGGATCTGCGGACTTTTGCGGTCGACGCGATCAGCCAGGCGCAGGTCGTTGAACAAGCCGCCCGCAAAGTCGGCGAGGACGAACTGGATCGCGTGCTCGGCGCAGGCTACGGTATCTTCGCCGGCGCCGAGACCGAAACGGCGGTGCTGCGTTTCACGGCGGCCGCTGCGCGCTGGGTGGCGGACGAAGTCTGGCATTCGCGCCAGGTCGGGCGCATCGAGCAGGACGGCAGCTACGTGCTCGAGCTGCCGTATAGCCGCGAGCCGGAGCTCGTCATGGACCTGCTTCGGCACGGCGCAGGGGTCGAAGTGCTGGCGCCGCCGTCGCTTCGCGCGAGGGTGGCCGCGGCGCACGCGGCGGCCGCGCAACAGTACGAACGAGGGGACGACCGATGAACCTGTCTCAGCCGAATCGCCTGGCGCTCGCGCTCCTCGCGGGTACGCTCGCTGCCTGTTCGCGTGCACCGGAGCCTGCTACGCCCGCGACTTCCGCGCCGGCGCCTGCCGCGGCGCCGGCTGCCACGCATGCGACGCTGGTCGAGCGCGAGGCCGCCTTCGCAACCGCAGCGCGCGAGCGCGGCGTCAAGACTGCTTTCCTCGAATTCCTCGGCGAAGACTCCATCGTGCTGCAACCCGGCCCGGTCTGGGGCCGCGCGGCCTGGACCGTCCGCAAGGAAGTGACGGCGAAACTCGAATGGATTCCCGATCGCGCGCAGCTCGCGCAATCCGGCGATTTCGGCTTCACGACCGGTCCCTGGCTGCTGACGCCCGCGGATCCGGCCGCCGGAAAGGCGGAAGGCCGCTACTTCACGGTCTGGCACCGGACTGCCGACGGCTGGCGCGTGTTGTTCGACGGCGGCTTCGGCCGCGAACCGGCGGGCGCCTGGGATCGTCGCACGGACCAGCCCGCACTCGGCGCGCATGCCTGCGAGCCCGGCGAATCGGTGCCGCCCGGCGAACTGCAGATCCTCGACCTTGAAATGTCCGGTATTCCGCGCGGCGAAACGCACGCGGTCCGCGCCAGCCGGCGGCTCGCGGCGACGGCCGAGCTCTTCCACCCGCCGTCGGTCGAGGGAGCGCTCGAAGAGGCAGCGAAGGGAGCAGCACTCACGGCGTTGCCCGCGACGCTCCAGTACTGGCCGATGGGTGCCGCGATCGCTGCTTCCGGCGACCTCGGCTACAGCTACGGCCTGTCCGCACCCGCGCCCGGCGCGAGCGCCAATGCGGCTTATGTCCACGTCTGGTGCCGGCAGCCGGACGGCTGGCGCCTGGCGCTGCAATTGCGCTCGGATTTCCCGCCCGGCTGACCGCGCCTGCGACCGGGCGCTCCGCGCGCGCGCCAGGGCGTTGCAAGAACCGCCGACGCCTGACTAAGGTGTTCGGATGAATCTCGACCTCCTGCGCGGGAATCGCAGCCTGCTGTTCTGGGCGTTGCACACGCTCGGCTGGTCTGCCTACGGTCTCGCCCAATACGTCGGTTCTGCGGTTTACGGCAAGGAGCCGGGTTACGTCCAGGTGATCGCGATCGCCTCGGCGGCCGGTTTCCTGCTATCAGCGCCGCTCCGGCTCGTCTACCGCAGGCTCTGGTCGGCCGGCCCGCGCGCGATGCTGTTCGGCTCGCCGATCATCTGCTGGCTGGTGGCGCTCGCCTGGCGCGCGATCATCAACACGGCCTACATGAACATCGTGAAGCCGGAATGGGCGATGGAGCACCCGCCGGAACCGCTCGAGATCTTCGTCGGCACGCTCTCTTCGATGGCGCTCCTACTGTGCTGGACCGGACTCTATTACGGCGTGAAGTTCTACGAACGGCTCCAGCTCGAGCGCGAGGCGACGCTTGCGGCCTCCGCGCTCGCCCAGGAGGCGCAGCTCAAGATGCTGCGCTACCAGCTCAATCCGCACTTCCTGTTCAACACGCTGAACGCGATCTCAACGCTCGTGCTCGATGGCCAGAACCGCACGGCGAACCTCGCGGTCTCTCGACTGTCGGAATTCCTGCGCTACACGCTCGACCAGGACCCGATGAAGAAGGTCACGCTGCGCCAGGAGCTGGACGCCCTCAACCTGTACCTCGGCATCGAGAAGCTGCGCTTCGGCGACCGGCTGCGCCTGGAATTCGACGTCGACGAACGCGCGGAATCCGCACTGGTGCCGTCGCTGCTGCTGCAGCCGCTGGTCGAGAACGCGATGAAATACGCGATCTCGCCGCGCGAGGAGGGCGGTTCGGTCACCGTCATTGCCGGCATCGAAAGCGGCGCGCTCCGGCTCGCGGTGCAGGACGACGGCCCGGGGCTGCCGGCCGTGGCGCCCGCAGCCAACGGTCGCGGCGTCGGCTTGCGCAACACGCGGGACCGGCTGAGGGTGCTCTACGGCGACGCGCACCGCATCGATATTGTCGACGTCGCCCCGGGGCTGCGCGTCGAAATGCGCCTGCCACTGGAAATCTGAGCCGATGTCCGGACCCATTCGCGCGATCATCGTCGATGACGAGCCGCTGGCCCGGCGCGGGCTCGAGCTGCGACTCGCGGCGCACGAGGACATCCAGATCGTCCAGCTCTGCAGCAACGGCCGCGAAGCGCTCGAGGCGATCACCACCCATTCTCCGGACCTGATGTTCCTCGACATCGAGATGCCGGGCGTCGATGGCTTCGAAGTATTGCGGCGCACGCCCCAGTCCCGCATGCCGATGGTGGTATTCGTGACAGCTTTCGACCGGTACGCGATCGACGCTTTCGAGTCGCATGCGCTCGATTACCTGCTGAAGCCGCTGGTGGACGAGCGATTCGAGCGGACGATGAGCCATGTGCGCGAGCAGTTTGCGCAGCGCCGCTCGGTGCGTCATCGCGAACAGCTGGTGGCGCTGCTCGCGAGCGTCACCGGCGCCGGCCAGCTCGACGCCGAGGAACTGCTCGCCCGCGGCACGGAAGGCATGAAGCGTTTTCCGGACGTGCTGCCGATCCGGCTCGGGCGCGAGACCGTGCGCCTGCCGGTGACGGCGATCGAGTGGGTGGACGCAGCGGGCGACTACATGTGCGTGCACGCCGAGGGGCGCACCCACGTTGTGCGCGCGACCATGAAGCAGTTCGAGGAGCGCCTGGACCCGGCGCATTTTCAGCGCATCCATCGCTCGACCATCGTCAACATCCGGCGCATCCGCAAGCTCAAGCCGCACACCAACGGCGAGTATTTCCTGACTCTCGACGGCGGGCACGAATTGAAGCTCTCCCGCAGCTACCGCGACCGGCTGGAGCGCATCCTCGGTCGCGATTGATGGCTTGTCCGTCGCGGCCAGCGGACTATCCTCAAGCCGTGGAAATACCCGATCCCATCGTGCTCGCGATCGACCTCGCGGTCCCGGCGGAGAACGCCTTCGAGGCTTTTACACGGCGTTTCGGCGACTGGTGGCCGGTGGTTACCCACTCGCTGTCGCGCAACGCCGCGACGCGCTGCCGGCTGGATTCGACGCCGGGTGGGGCGGTCGACGAGTTCGCGCCGGACGGTGCGCGTCATGTTTGGGGCAGGGTCCTCGAAGTCGAACCGGGTCGCCGCATCCGCTTCAGCTGGCACCCCGGAAGGGAACCGGAAACCGCGCAATGGATCGAGGTGGTCTTTGAGCAGGCTCACGGCGGCAGCCGCGCGACGTTGACGCATGGCGGTTGGGAGGCACTCGGCGAGATCGGCCCGCTGCTGCGCCAGGAGTACGTGCCCGGCTGGCGTTACGTGCTGGCCGAGCTGTTCGGCGGCTACCTCGCGAAACCCGATTAAGTTCAATCAGCCACTCGGTTCCTGCCTTTGGTGCGACGCTTTTCGTTGTCGCTGCGGCGCTACGGCGGGCCATTGCCCGCGGTCCCGCCGCCAACCGAAACTGCGCCAGTTGCACGGAGACATGGCCATGAACAATCCCATCCGGAGCGGAATACTAATCGCCCTTGCGGCGGCCACGCAGGCTTGCGGCGGCGGCGGCGGCAGCTCGGGCGGTGAAACCGGTCGCCTGAGCCTCGCGATCGGCGACGCGCCGGTGGACGGCGCAACCGAGGTCGTCATCGTCTTCACCGGCATCGAACTGCATTCAAACGGCGAAACCCGGACCATCGAATTCACCGAACCCCGTGAAGTCGACCTGCTGGCCTTTCAGAACGGCGCGACCGTGAACCTGCTTGAAAATGAGGTCGTGGACGCCGGTGAGTACCAGTGGATGCGCCTGAATGTCATCGCCGAGCCTAACCAGAGCGACGGTTCCTACATCCTGTTCGAGAGCGGCGAGCAGTTCCCGTTGTTCGTCCCGAGCGGTTCCGAATCGGGTCTCAAACTCAACCGGCCGTTCCGGGTCGCCACCGGCGGAATCACGCGACTGGTTGCCGACTTTGACTTGCGCAAGTCGATCATTGCGCCCCCGGGCCAGTCGCCCAACTACGTTCTGAAGCCGGTGTTGCGCCTGATGGACCAGCTGGAGATCGGCGACATTGCCGGCGCCGTGGATCTCGCCGCCCTCGCGGTCGCGCAACTGGGGGCCGGGTCGACGGCTGCGGACTGCGACGGCGGGATCTACCTGTTCAGCGGAACGGCCGCCGTGCCGGATGACGCGGACGGCGATCCCGCGGACGGCGCAGATCCGATTGCCTACCAGCCGCTCGTGTTCGACGGCCTGGAACCGGTCGTGCCCTATCAGTTCGCGATGATCGAGGCCGGCAGCTATACGGTTGCCGCGACCTGCGACTTCGGCGTGGATGCCTCACCGGAGGCCAGCGAGTACGACCCGGCAGCGGTCAGTGGCGAACCCGGTTTCGAGACCATGGATTGGACCTCGGCGACGAGCGTGATCGTCGCACCGGACGCCACGACGACCGTGAACCTGCCGTAACCGTCGAATGCGGGCTGCCAAAGAGAAACCCCGCCGGAGCGGGGTTTCTTTTTTTTGTTCTTGTCGATTCGATTCGGCCTAGGCCTTGCGGCGCCGGCGTTTGGCGAAGCCGAGGCCAGCGAGACCGAGGCCCAGCAGCGCGAGCGTGCCCGGCTCCGGAACGGTGCGTTCGCCGTTGGCGTAGAGTACGAGGTGCGACAAGCCGCCGCCGGTCCCGCCGATGTTGAAGAACTGCCAGTTGCCCGAGCTCACGAGGTCCTGCAGCGAGTACACGAACCACTCGTCGGCCTTGTTGCCCGTGCCGAACTTGAACCCGATCGCCAGATTGGCGTTGTCGTCCCACATCGACGAATTGAACGACCAGGTGCCGGTGCTCCCGTCCTGGTCGAAGTCGAGGTCGGCGCCGTCAGAGACGTTGGTCCAGCCCGCACCGGCGGGGCTCAACAGGAAAGGATCGTTGTGCGCCGCCTGGCCGATGTTGCCCACGCCCGAGAGCAGGCAGGCAGAGACCTGGCTGTCGTCGACTCCCATGTAGTTCAGGGTCGTCGATTCGGCGGTGCAGAAGACCGGGGCAGCGGCGACCGGAGCCGACAAGCCGATCAGTGCGGCGGCGAATGTGGCGAGTGCAGCAAACTTGTGCAGGTTTTTCATGTTCGACTTCCTTGTCGGTTACTTACCCTGAATCTTGCATATTCCATGCCAAGTGCGCCAAGCAACTGTAAGACATAAGAATGGCCCCGGGGACGGCTGCCCCGGTCAGCAGGTTTTGTAAAAGGTGTCGACGTCGGACAAACGGCAAGTGCTTGTAGGATAAAAGAAAAAGCCCGCCGAAGCGGGCTTTTTCCGATCTGCCGGCAGAGCCGGCGGAAAGAACTTCAGGCCTTGCGGCGGCGGCGCGACGCGAAGCCCATGCCGGCGAGGCCGAGGCCCAGCAGTGCCAGCGTGCCCGGCTCCGGAACGGTGCGTTCGCCATTGGCGTACAGCACGAGGTGCGACAAGCCACCCCCGCGACCGCCGACGTTGAAGAACTGCCAGTTGCCCGAGCTCACGAGGTCCTGGAGTTGGAACACGAACCATTCGTCCGGGCGGTTGCCGGTGCCGAATTTGAAGCCGATTGCCAGGTTCGCGTAGCTGTCCCACATCGACGAGTTAAACGACCAAGTACGGTTGGCCTGGCTGAAGGCGAGACCCGCGCCGTCACTGACGTTAGTCCAGCCCGCGCCTGCTGCGTTGGTCAGGAACAGGTCGTTATGCGCCGCCTG
>JANNKZ010000253.1:0-6069 GCA_031396515.1 Gammaproteobacteria bacterium | reverse complement strand
TGCCGATGAAGCAAATCCGCGAATCCGCGACCCGGCACCGTTAGAAGCGACGGCGGATCAGCTCGTCGATCGAGGCGCGGCCTGCGCCCCAGAAGAGCAGCGGCAGCAGCAGCACGATCAGGATCAGCGGCAGCTTGAAGTTGCCGTAGCCGCGATCGGTGATGGCATAACCTTTCCAGAGTTCGGCGAACGACGACCAGTCGTCCGGCCAGTGCACGCTCGCGATCGCGACGTACGACAGCAAGATCAGCACGATCGACCAGTAACGCGTCGCGAGGCCGATCCACAGGCAGATGCCGCCAATCAGCTCGGACCAGGTCGCGATGAACCAGCTGGCATCCACGGGCAGCAGGCCGAATGGAAAGGGGAACTTGTCGGCGATATCGGCGAACCAGTTCTGGCCGTGCAGCTTCTCGAGTCCCGACTCGAAGAACTCCCAGCCGGCGAGTCCGCGCAGTGCTAGTTGCGGCAGCCAGGTCCCGAGTCGGTCGAGGCCGCGATGGAAACTCGACAGGAAACCGACTGCGCTCATGTTCAGGTGCTCCGGGCTACGGATGTAACGAACAGGACGCCGCGGCCGATCAGGTCGGCGACCGCTTGGCCTGCGGCTTCGGCGTGGGTACCGAGCGCCTCGCGGGCGGTCATGCCGGGCGCACGCTCGAGCGCATCGAGCAGGCGCGCCATTTCGGCGCCGATCTCGAGGAATTGCACCGCATCCGCGCGGTCGCGGTAGACGACAATGAAGGTCGGCGCCGCCGGTGGTTCAGCCGGCTGGAACTCGGGCGCCAGCCGGTGCACCGGCCAGCGATAGGCGAGCGGCCAGGCGAGCGGGGAGACCACGAGCGGCACATCGAGCGGCAACGGGGGTGACGTCGCGGCGGCGGGCAGTTCCTCTTCGCTCACCGCGAGCGCGAGTTCGACCCATTCGTAGTGCGCGAGCTCGTCGAGAAACGGCGGTTCGTCCGCCGCGCGCGCCTGGCGCGCCTGGAGCCATTCCAGGAACTCGTGCGGCAACTCGAGGAAATACGGCGACTGCGCATGGTGGCCCGCATAGAACTCACGGATCAGTCGCTTCCAGCGTTCGTCGCCGAGGATGCGCCGCGCGACCGGGAAGGCGCCGCCCAGCAGGTCGGCCAGATTGTTGAAGAAGAGGTCGCGGTAGATCGCGAGGCGGCGCGGCTCGATGCCGGGCGGCGGCGGGACGCGCTCCGGATCGCGCAGGTGCGCGGCGAATGCCCGTTGCTGGTCCGCGAGATCCACGATCAGCGTCCTGTCGCCGCGGTGCGGGGCGCCTGCCGTTGCTGGCGGGCACGGACGTCGGCCACCTCGCGCACGAGTTCCGGGAGCGGCGGGAAATTGAAGTCGCGCTCGAGCAGCGTCGGCACCGGGCCGAACAGCGCATAGGCCTCGTCGAGCAGTTCCCAGACGTCGGAACAGACCCTGGCGCCGTGGGTGTCCACGCGCAGGTCCGGCGCCTCGACGTAATGGCCGGCCACATGGAAGTAGCAGACGCGCGCGGCCGGCAGCGCACTCAGGAACTCGCGGGCGTCGTAGCCATGGTTGATCGAATTGACGAAGATGTTGTTGACGTCGAGCAGGAGTCCGCAGTCGGCTTCGTCCAGCACGGCACGCAGGAACTCGCTCTCG
Source organism: Gammaproteobacteria bacterium (assembly GCA_031396515.1). GTDB lineage: Bacteria > Pseudomonadota > Gammaproteobacteria > Steroidobacterales > Steroidobacteraceae > SCUD01. The sequence goes on along the minus strand of JANNKZ010000253.1, from coordinate 4,422 downwards.
CTCATGCGCGCGCCGGGCGCGGCGTAGTAGGAGACATTCTCGACCGCGATCGGCCGCTCGAGGATCTCCTGCGCGCGGCGGATGCGCGTCGCGACCCAGGTCACGGCTTCCTCGGTGAACGGGATCGGCATCAAGTCATAGAGATGGCCGTCGTCCGAGCAGTAGCTCAGGTGCTCGGTGTAGGCGCGGATGCGGTGCTGGTCGAGGAACGCACGGATGTCGCGCAGCAGGTGCTCGTCGAGCGGTGCCGGGCCGCCGAGTGACAGCGACAGGCCGTGCGCGACGAAGGGATGCCGCTCGGTGAATTGCCGCAGGTCACGCGCGAGCGTGCCGCCGGCATGCACCCAGTTCTCGGGCGCGAGCTCGAAGAAATCGATGCCGGCCGCGCCGGTCGACTTCAATTCGGGCAACAGGGCGCGACGGAAACCGAGGCCTGCCCCGGCTACCGGATAGCGCGTCGATTTGTTCGCCTGCCAATTCATGGTCTACCCGAATGGACCGGAACGCCGCAGCCGATATTACCCGTCCGCCGGCGTTTTCTCGCTGTACAGGCAGAGGTCCGCAATCAGGCACGTCGGGCACGCCGGCCGGCGTGCCTTGCAGACGTAGCGGCCGTGCAGGATGAGCCAGTGGTGCGCATCCTGGCAGAATTCCTCCGGGACGACTTCCATCAGCCGGTCCTCGACTGCGCGCACCGTGCCGCCGGGCGCGAGCCCGGTCCGGTTCGAGACGCGGAAGATATGCGTGTCGACCGCGATCGTCGCCTCGCCGAACGCGGTGTTGAGCACGACGTTCGCGGTCTTGCGTCCGACACCGGGCAACGCCTCGAGCGCTGCGCGCTCTTTCGGCACCTCGCCGCCGTGACATTCGAGCAGGAGTTTCGTCGCGGCGATCACATGTTTCGCCTTCATGCGCCACAGGCCGATCGTCCGGATGTGCGTGGCGAGCCCGGTCTCGCCGAGCGCGAGCATCGCCGCCGGCGTTCCGGCCGCGATGAACAGCGGTCCGCTCACCAGATTGACGCTGCGATCGGTCGCTTGCGCCGACAGCATCACGGCGACCAGCAGTTGATACGGCGTGCGCCAGGTGAGTTCGGTCGCCGGGCGCGGATTCGCCGCGCGCAGCCGCTCGAAGAGCTGCCGGCGCGAGGCGGGTCCGAGCACGCGCTCAGGGCGGCGGCGTGGCATCGTCGTCAAGGCTCGCGCGCAGGCGTTCCCGCCGCAGCGCGCCGGCGCGCGCGAGCCGCGCGCGACGCGCTTCAGAGCGCCGGCGGAATCCGGCAGCCTGCGCGTCAGGATCGGCGGGCGGCGCCGCGACTGCGACATGGATGCAGTCGACGGGGCACAGCGGCAGGCAGAGTTCACACCCGGTGCAATCGACGGCGATGACCGCGTGCATGCGCTTGCGGGCGCCGACGATCGCATCGGTCGGGCAGTCGTCGAGGCAGCGCGCGCAGCCGATGCAGGCCGCCTCGTCAATCCAGGCGACCAGCGCCGGCCCCTCGCGACCGCAGGCCGGGTCGAGCGGCAGAGCCGGGCGCCCGAGCAGCACGGCCAGTCGGCCGATCACGGCGGCGCCGCCGGGCGGGCAACGATTAATCGCCGATTCGCCCCGTGCGAGCGCCTCCGCATACGGGCGGCAACCGTCGAAGCCGCAACGCCGGCACTGGGTTTGCGGCAGCAGCGCGTCGATGCGCGCGGCGTCAACGGCGATCGTGTCCGCGGGCATCGCAGTCGGCTAGCTGACCTTCATGCCGGCAGCGGCGCCGGCATCCGGCCCGATCAGGAACAACCCGTCGTCGCCGGAGGCGGCGAGCACCATGCCTTCGGAGACACCGAAGCGAAGCTTCCGCGGCTTCATGTTCGCGACCACGACGACGTGGCGCCCGACGATTCGCTCCGGCTCATAGGCGGAGCGGATGCCGGCGAACACCGAGCGCCGCTCGCCGCCGAGGTCCAGGGTGAGCCGCAGCAGGCGATCGGCGCCCTCGACGAGTTCCGCGGCCTCGATGCGCGCGACGCGCAGGTCGAGTCGCGCGAATTCGTCCGCGTCGATCTGCGCGGGGCCTGCGGATGCGGCCGGGGCTGCGGGGCTCTTGTCGTTCATCGGCGTCTCCACAAGTTTCTTCAGCGCAGCGGCGTCCACGCGCGTCGCGAGCGGCTGGTATTCAGCGATCGCCGTGCCGGTCAGCGGTGTGCCGACTTCGGACCAGCGTGTGACGGGCGCTTTGAGGAAAGTCTCGGCACGGGCCGCTATTTCCGGCAGGACCGGCTTCAGGTAGACCATCAGGACGCGGAACAGGTTGAGGCCCTGGGTGCAGACCGCCTGCACCTCGGCGGCGCGGGCCGGATCCTTGGCCGCGATCCAGGGCTTGTGCCGGTCGATGTAGAGGTTGGCCTGGTCGGCGAGCGCCATGATGTCGCGCACGGCCGAGGCGTACTCGAGCGATTCCCAGGCTTCGCCGATGCCGATGCCAGCATCCACGAACGTGCGGTACAGCGCGGGATCGGGCAACTCGGCGGCGAGTCGCCCGCCGTGCCCGCGATGGATGAAGCTCGCGCATCGGCTGGCGATGTTCACCAGCTTGCCGACCAGTTCCGCATTGATGCGGGTCGCGAATTCGTCGAGGTTCAGGTCGATGTCCTCGAGCCCCGCGCCGAGCTTCGCGGCGAGGAAATAGCGGAAATACTCGGCCGGCAGCTCCGCCAGGTACTGCCCGGCGGTCAGGAAGGTGCCGCGCGACTTCGACATCTTCTCGCCGTTGACCGTCAGGAATCCGTGGGCATGCACGCGCGTCGGCTTGCGGAAGCCGGCGCCCTCGAGCGTCGCCGGCCAGAACAGCGTGTGGAAGTAGAGGATGTCCTTGCCGATGAAGTGGTGCAGCTCGGCCGCGGAGTCCTCGGCCCAGTAGGCGTCGAATGAGAGGCCGTTGCGCCGCGCGAGGTTGTCGAAGCTCGCCATGTAGCCGACCGGCGCATCGAGCCAGACGTAGAAGTACTTGCCCGGCGCGTCGGGAATCTCGATGCCGAAGTACGGCGCATCGCGCGACACGTCCCAGTCACGCAGGCCCGCGTCGAACCACTCGTCGAGCTTGTTGGCGACCGCGTCCTGCAAGCTGCCCGAGCGTGTCCACAGCCGCAGCATCGCCTCGAAATTGCCGAGCTTGAAGAAGATGTGTTCGGAATCGCGAAGCACGGGCTTGGTGCCGGAAACGACCGAGACCGGGTCAATCAGCTCGTCCGGCGAGTAAGTCGCCCCGCAGTTCTCGCAGCTGTCGCCGTACTGGTCCGGCGTCTTGCAGCGCGGGCAGCCGCCCTTGACGTAGCGGTCAGGCAGGAACATGCCGGCTTTCTCGTCGTAGGCCTGCCTCACGTTCCGGCGCGTGATGTGGCCGTTGGCTGCGAGCCTCTCGTACATCCGCACCGTCAGTTGCCGGTTCTCGTCGGAATGGGTCGTGTAGTAATTGTCGAAGCCGATCCCGAACGCCGCGAAATCGCGCTGCCGCTCGGCGCCGACGCGCGCGATCAGTGCTTCGGGCGCAATGCCCTCGGACTGCGCCTTCAGCATGATCGGCGTGCCGTGGGTGTCGTCGGCACACACGTAGAGGCAGTCATGCCCGGCGAGCTTCATGTAACGAACCCAGATGTCGCACTGGACCACCTCGGTCATGTGGCCGAGGTGCGTGGGTCCGTTGGCGTAGGGCAGGGCGCTCGTGACGAGAATGCGGCGGGCCATGGGCTCGGTCAGCCCAGCTCGCGCAACTGCTCGAACTTGTTCTTGTTGATCGCCTTTTCGTAGGCGGCGCGTCCCGTGATTACGCCCTGGTCGTACAGCGCCTCGATGGCCGAGTCCATCGTGCGCATGCCGACCGCTGCGCCCGCCTGCATCGCGGATTCGAGCTGGTCGATCTTTCCCTGGCGGATCAGGTTGGCGACCGCCGCCGTGTTGATCAGCACCTCGAGCGCCGCGACGCGTCCCGCGACGCCCTTGCGCGGGATCAGCTGCTGCGATACCACGCCGCGCAGCGACGTCGAGAGCATGGTGCGCACATGGCTCTGCTTGTCTGCCGGGAAGGCGTTGACGATGCGGTCGACGGTCGCGGCCGCGCCGTTCGTGTGCAGCGTCGCCATGACCAGGATGCCCATCTCGGCCGCCGTGATCGCGGTCGAGATCGTCTCGAGGTCGCGCAACTCGCCGACCAGGATGACGTCGGGATCTTCGCGCAGGGCCGAGACCAGCGCGCTCGCGAAGGAGGTGGCATGCATGCCGATCTCGCGCTGGCTGATCAGGCAGTTCTTGCGCGCGTGCACGAACTCGATCGGATCCTCGATCGTCAGGATGTGGCCCTTCAGGCGGAGATTGAGGTCATCGATCATCGCCGCGAGCGTGGTCGACTTGCCGGAGCCGGTCTTGCCGGTGACC
>JANNKZ010000240.1:0-3221 GCA_031396515.1 Gammaproteobacteria bacterium | reverse complement strand
TTGCTCGCGGGCCGCCCGACGCTCGCGCGCCTGATGCTCGAGGCGAACGACACGCAGCTCCCGCTCTTTCTCCGACGGTTCTGCGATACCGCCGGCCTCGACGCCTGCGGACTCTTCATCGACACCCGCCTGGTCGCCTCGTCCGGCGCCGCGGTCGACTGGCAGAAGTCATTTGCCGCCGCGCGCGAGCAGGGCGACGGCTTCATGGTCGCGAGCGCCGCCGGCGGGCCGATGGGCGCGCTGGTCGCGGTGCCGGGACTGCCCGGCGCGACCGTCATGACGATCCAGCGGTTCGACCCGCGCTTCGCCCGGCTATTGACGCAGCAGGTGGGCGCGGAAGTCCGCCTGCTGCCGCTCTCCGACTGGCTCGACACCGTGGATCCCGCCTACCGCGACATGCACTCCGAGGCGCTCGCGACCGGCGAGATCGCGGCGGCCGCGATCCCGGCGAACGCGCAATACGCCGCGAGCCTGCCGCTGTTCGCGTCGACCGGCGAGGCCGTGCTGCTGATCGAGACGCGGCTGCCCGCGCAGGAAGTAGCCGGCGCCGTGTCCGCCCTCGTCCGCCAGCTCGTCATCACGACGATCCTGCTCGGTGCGCTAGCGCTCCTCGCTGCGCTGGTGCTCGCGCGACGCATCGGCGGGCCGCTGCAGGCGCTCGCGCATTCCGCGCGCCGGCTTGGCGAGGGCGACTTCTCCGCCTCCATTCCGGTCCAGGGCACGGAAGAGGTCGCGGCGCTCGCCCGCACGATGGACGAGATGCGCCGGAACCTGATCAATCTCACCGCAGCGCTCCGCCAGCGCGAGGCCGAGGCGCAGGCCGTGCTCCACGGCGTGGCCGAGGGCGTGTACGCGGTGGATACCGAGCGGCGCATCCGTTACGTCAATCCGCAGGCCGCGCGCATGCTCGGCGCGCCCGCCGACCAGCTCATCGGCCGGTTCTGCGGCGACGTCCTCAAGCCCTGCGCCGTGGACGGCCGCCGCCCCTGCGAAACCGCTTGCCCGATCTTTACCGCGCGCGACGACGGCAAGGCGCAGGCAACCGAACGCATCGAGGCGGGCGGCGTGCCGCGCACCGTCGTCATCACGAGCGCGGCGGCGATTGCCGGGCTGCAGATGCAGGTGATGCGCGACGAGACCGAGCTCGAGGCCGTGCGCCGCGCGCGCGACTCCGTGCTCGCGAACATCTCGCACGAATTCCGCACGCCGCTTGCGGCCCAGCTTGCTTCGGTCGAGCTGATGCTGGACGGCCTCGAGGCGATGCCGCGCCAGCGGCTCGGGGATCTGCTGACGTCGCTCCAGCGCGGCACCCTCCGGCTCACGCGGCTGATCGACAACCTCCTGGAAAGCGTGCGCATCGAATCCGGCCAGCTCGGCATCCGGCACCAGCCGGTGGTGCTCGCGCAGGTGATGGAAGACGCCGAGGACCTGATCGCCGGCCTGCTGACACAGCGCCGCCAGATACTCCACCTTGCGCTCGCGCCCGACCTGCCGACGATCACCGGCGATGCGCAGCGCCTCACGCAGGTCGTCACCAACCTGCTCGCGAACGCGAGCAAGTTCGGCCCGGAGGACAGCGAGATCGTGATCGGCGCGGAATCGCGGGACGGCCAGGTCGTGCTGTGGATCGAGGACTCGGGTCCCGGCGTGCCAGAGATCGAGGGCCAGTCCATCTTCGAGCGTTTCTATCGCTCGGCCGTGCAGGAGCCCGATCCACGCGGCCTCGGACTCGGCCTGTGGATCGTCAAGTCCATCGTCGACCGCCACGGCGGCAGCGTCGTCGCCGCGCGCACGCCTGACGGCCGCACGCGGTTTTCCGTTACGCTGCCGGTCATGGCGGCTCCTTGAAAATTCTTGTCGTCGACGACGATCCGGACCTGCTCGCGCTCGTCGCCTTCGCGCTGACGAACGCGGGCTATGCCGTCGTGAAGGCGGCGGACATGGCGCCGGCGATCGCCGCCTTCGATCGCGAGCTGCCGAACCTGGTGCTGCTCGACATCACCCTGCCGGGTGGCAGCGGCTTCGACGTCTGCAAGGCGATCCGTTCCCGCTCGGCGGTGCCGGTCATGATGCTGACCGCGCGCGGGGAGGAAGAGGACCTGGTGCGCGCGCTCGAGCTCGGCGCCGACGACTACCTGACCAAGCCCTTCAGCCCGCGCACGCTGCTCGCGCGCGTGAAGGCGCTCTTGCGCCGCGCCGGGATCGAGTCCTCGGACACGCTGACGGCCGGCGCGCTCTCGCTCGATCTCGAGGCGCAGATGCTGAATTTTTCCGACGGGGCGTCGCTGCGGCTCACCCGGCTCGAGACGCGGCTGCTGCAGATCCTGGTCGCCCAGGCCGGGCATGTCGTGAGCGCCGAGCGCCTGCTCGCGCACGTCTGGGGCCATCGCGGCAACGGCGACCGCCAGCTCCTGAAGCAGCTCGTGCACCGGTTGCGCCAGAAGCTCGAACGCGCGGCGCCGGGCCACGATCCTCTGCAGACCGAGCCCGGCGTCGGCTACCGCCTCAAGTCCTGAGGCGGATTACTTCTTTGCGTAGATGCGGTCGAACAGGCCGCCGTCGGCGAAGTGCGTCTGCTGCGCCTTGGCCCAGCCGCCGAAGTCCGCGATGGTCACGAGCTTGATTTCGGGAAAGCGCTTCGCGTACTTCTTCGCGACTTCGGCATTGCGCGGCCGGTAGTAATGCCTGGCGATGATTTCCTGCGCGGCCGGCGAATACAGGTGCTCGAGGTAGGCGCGCGCGACGTCCGTCGTCTTGTGGCGGAGTGCGACGCGATCCACGACCGCAACCGGCGGCTCGGCCAGGATGCTGATCGTGGGAATCACGATCTCGAACTTCGCGCCGTCCCGCTGCGCGAGCGCCAGATGCGCCTCGTTCTCCCAAGCGATCATCACGTCGCCGATGCCGCGCTGCGCGAAGGTCGTCAGCGAGCCGCGGGCGCCAGTGTCGAGCACCGGCACGTTGCGGTAAAGCTTGCCGAGATAGGCCTCGGCGCTTGCTGCGGTCGCGCCCGGCTGCCGCGTTGCCCAGGCATGGGCCGCGAGATGGTTCCAGCGCGCGCCGCCCGAGGTCTTCGGGTTCGGCGCGATGACCGCGACGCCGCTGCGGGCCAGGTCGCCCCAGTCCTTGATCCTCTTCGGGTTGCCCTTGCGCACCAGGAACACGATGGTCGAGGTGTAAGGCGCGCTGTTCTCCGGCAGCCGCTGCTGCCAGTTGGCCTG
>JANNKZ010000176.1:0-4871 GCA_031396515.1 Gammaproteobacteria bacterium | reverse complement strand
ATCCGCTTGACCGCGGCGAGCGATTTCATGCGGCCCATCAGGTACTGGTGGATGCGCAATTCCACTTCGCCGCAGATGGACAGCGGAGACACCAGGAAGCGGTCGAGCGTGTGCATCACGGTGCCTTCGGTCGAATTCTCGATCGGCACCACGCCGAAATCGGCCGCGCCGGATTCGACTTCGTGGAACACCTCGTCGATCGACGGCAGCGCGAGCGCGCGCACGGAGTGCTCGAATTGCTTGAAGACAGCCTGCTGCGTGAACGTGCCCTCAGGGCCGAGATAGGCGACCTTCAACGGCTCCTGCTGCGCGAGGCAGGCCGACATGATTTCGCGGAACAGCCGCAGGACTTCTTCGTCGCGGAGCGGTCCCAGGTTGCGTTTCTGCGCGGCACGCAGGACCTGCGCCTCGCGTTCGGGCCGGTAGAAATCGATCGTGCGTCCCGAGGCGTGCTTGGAGATGCCCACTTGCTGCGCGAGACCCGCGCGCTCGTTCAACAGCCGCTGCAGTTCGGCATCCACCGCGTCGATGCGCTGCCGGATCTCGGTGAGTTCCGGCTTCACTCTAACGCTCGTCTGTTTACGACCCAATCTCTTCTTAGCCATTCCGGACTCCTCAGACCGCACGCGCCGATAGGACCCCGTCGATGCGGCCGATGCGCTCGACCAGTCCCGTTGGCACCTGGCCGTCGATGTCGATGAGCGTGTAGGCCACCTCGCCTTTCGACTTGTTCAGCAGGTCGGCGATGTTGAGGCCCGCCTCGGCGAGACAGGTGGATATCTGGCCCACCATGTTCGGCACGTTGCTGTTCGCAATCGCGATCCGGGAAGTCGCCGGCACGCGCGGCAGCGACGCCTCCGGAAAATTGACGGAATGCCGGATATTGCCGTGCTCGAGATAATCCCGGAGCGTGTCGGCCACCATCATCGCGCAGTTCTCCTCCGCCTCGCTGGTCGATGCCCCGAGGTGCGGCAATGCGACCACCCCATGCCGGTTGTTGATTCCCGGCGACGGAAAATCGCAGACATAGGCCGACAGTTTGCCGGAATCGAGGGCCGCGATGACGGCGGCCTCGTCGACGATGGCGGCCCGGGCGAAATTCAGCACCGTACCGCCGTCCGGCATCAGGCGCAGGCGTTGCCCGTTGACCAGTGCGCGCGTCTGTTCTGTGAGAGGCACATGCACCGTCACCGCGTTGGAGCGGGCGAACAGGTCGTCGAGGCTCAGCGCCTGCTCCACCCCGGACGAGAGCTGCCAGGCACGCTGCACCGTGATCTGCGGGTCGTAGCCCAGCACGCGCATCCCCAGCAGGTGGGCCGCATTCGCGACTTCGACACCGATGGCGCCGAGCCCAACCACGCCGAGTGTCCGTCCCGGCAGTTCGTGGCCAATAAACTTCTTCTTGCCCTGCTCGACCGCCGCCTCGAGCGCTTCGCCCTCGAGTTGCAATCCACGCACGAAGTCCCAGGCTTCGCAGAGGTGGCGGGCCGCGACGAACAGCCCCGCGAGCACGAGCTCTTTCACGGCATTCGCATTCGCACCCGGCGCCGTGAAAACCGGCACGCCCCGCCCGGTCAACTGCGCTACCGGGATGTTGTTGGTGCCGGCGCCCGCGCGGCCGACCGCCAGCACGCCGGCGGGGATCTGCATCGCATGCATGTCCGCAGAGCGCACCAGGATCGCGTCGGGGTGGTCGATCTCGGAAGCGACCACGTAGCGGTCGCGCGGCAGCCGGTCGAGTCCCTTGACCGAGATGCTGTTCAGCGTAAGGACCTTGAAACGCATCAGCCGTAGCGCCGTTCGAAATCGTGCATGAAATCTACGAGCGCCCGCACGCCGTCCATCGGCATGGCGTTGTACAGGCTCGCGCGCATGCCGCCGACCGCGCGATGGCCCGCGAGATTGGTCAGGCCGGCAACTTCCGCTTCCGCGAGGAAAGTCTTTTCCAGCTCAGGCTTTGCCAGGCGGAATGGGACGTTCATCCACGAGCGGCAGTCGCGGGCGACCGGGTTCGAGAAGAATGGCGACGCGTCGATCGCGCGGTAAAGCGTTTCGGCCTTCGCGCGATTGCGCTCGCCCATGGTTTCGAGCCCGCCTTCGTTCCGGATCCACTGGAATACCAACCCCGCGAAGTACCACGCAAAGGTCGGCGGCGTGTTGAGCATCGAGTCCGCGTCCGCGACCGCGCGATAGTCGAACACCATCGGCGTGCCCGGTCGGGCTTTTCGTACCAATTCATCCCGCACGATCACGACCGTCAGTCCCGCGGGGCCGATGTTTTTCTGCGCGCCGGCATAGATCAGGCCGTAGCGGCTCACGTCGAGCGGACGCGACAATAGGGTCGACGACATGTCCGCGACCAGCGGGACACCGCCCGTTGCCGGAATGTAGGGAAATTCGACGCCGCCGATGGTCTCGTTCGGCGTGTAATGTGTGTAACTCGCACCGGGCGGCGTGATCAGCGATTCCTGCGCAGGCACCGTCGTGTATCCGGACGCGGCCTCGTCGGCCATGACCGTGACGTTCACGAAGCGCCGCGCTTCCTTGATCGTGCGTTCCGACCAGTGGCCAGTGTGGATGTATCCCGCCGCAGCGCCCAACGGCGCGAGATTGAGCGGCACGGCCGCGAACTGCGCGGTCGCCCCGCCCTGCATGAACAGCACGCGGTAGTTCGGCGGGATTGCCAACAGGCCGCGCAGGTCGGCCTCGGCCCGCTCAGCCACGTCCATGAATGCGCGGCCGCGGTGGCTGATCTCCACGACCGAGCTGCCGGCATGCCACTCGACGAGCTCGTCGCGCACCTGTTCGAGCACGGGCAGTGGGAGCACCGCGGGACCCGCGGAGAAGTTGTAGACGCGCACGGGGCTGGCGCGGCCGGCGTCAGCCGGCCCCTTCGCCAACCTGGGAATCGTCCCCGGCGATGCGTTCGAGACCGACGAGCTTCTCGCCATCCTCGAGACGCATGATGCGCACGCCCTGCGTGTTGCGGCCGAGCACCGGGATATCGCTGACCGGCACGCGTACGAGCGTCCCGCTCGAGTTGATCAGCATGACCTCATCGTCGCGCCGCACCTGGCGGGCGCCGACCAGCGCGCCATTGCGATCGCTCGTCTGCAGCGCGATGACGCCCTGGCCGGCACGGCCATGGTGCGGGAAGTCGTCCATTTCCGTGACCTTTCCGTAGCCGCGCTCTGACACGGTCAGGACCTGGCCCTCGCCCAGCACGATCAGCGAGGTCACGCGCTGGCCGTCCCCCAGGCGGATACCGCGCACGCCCGCGGCCTCGCGGCCCATGGGCCGTACCTGGTCTTCACCAAAACGGATCGCCTTGCCGTCCGTGGTGGTCAGCAGGATTTCCCGCGCACCGTCGGTGAGCGCGACGTCCACCAGGCAGTCCGACTCGTCCAGCGACACCGCAATGATGCCGTTCGCGCGCGGCCGCGAGAATGCGGAGAGTGGCGTCTTCTTGACGGTGCCCTGCGTGGTCGCCATGAAGACGAATCGCGTGTCGTCGAACTCGCGCACCGCGAGCACGGCGGTGATGCGCTCACCCTCGCCGAGCTGCAGCAGGTTGACGATCGGCTTGCCGCGCGAGCCGCGGCTCGCGAGCGGCAGCTGGTAGACCTTGAGCCAGTAGCATTGCCCGCGGTCGGAGAAGCACAGCAACGTGTCGTGACTGTGCGCGATGAACAGCTTGTCGACGAAGTCCTCGTCCTTGACGGTCGTCGCCATCTTGCCCTTGCCGCCGCGGCGCTGGGCCTCGTAGTCCGTGACCGGCTGGGTCTTGGCGTAGCCGGCGTGCGACAGCGTCACCACGAGGTCCTGGCGTTCGATCAGGTCCTCGATGGTCACGTCGGACTGGTCGGCGACGATCTCGGTGCGGCGCGCGTCGCCGTAGGCTTCCTTCATCGCGACTAGTTCCTCGCGAATCACCGCGAGCAGACGATCCGGCCGCGCGAGGATCTCGCCGAGGTCGCGGATCAGTTCGAGCAGCTCGTTGAACTCGGTGACGATCTTGTCCTGCTCGAGCCCGGTCAGGCGGTGCAGGCGCAGATCGAGGATCGCCTGTGCCTGCGCCTCGGACAGGCGGTAGCTCTCGCCGTGCAGGCCGAGTTCGTCGGAGACACCGTCGGGACGCGTCGGCACGTTGCCTGCGCGTTCGAGCATCTTCGGCACGGCGCCTGATTTCCATTCACGCGTCTGCAATGCCACCTTGGCTTCCGCCGGCGAAGGCGACGCCTTGATGACGGCGATCACTTCGTCGATGTTCGCAAGCGCCACGGCGAGGCCTTCCAGCAGGTGGGCCCGGTCGCGCGCCTTGCGCAGGTCGTGGATGGTCCGGCGCGTCACCACTTCGCGGCGATGACGGATGAAGGCGTCCAGCATCTCCTTCAGCGACAGCAGCTTCGGCTGGCCGTCGAGCAACGCCACCATGTTCACGCCGAATACCGATTCCATCGGCGTCAGCTTGAAGAGCTGGTTCAGCACGCGTTCATGGTTTTCGCCACGCTTCAATTCGATGACGACACGCATGCCGTCCTTGTCCGATTCGTCGCGCAGTTCAGAGATGCCCTCGATCTCCTTGTTGCGGACGAGATCGGCGATGCGCTCAAGGAGGCGCGCCTTGTTGACCTGGTAGGGCAGCTCCGTGACGATGATTGCTTCCCGGCCGCGTTCGTCGATGGTCTCGACCGAGGTGCGGGCGCGCACCGACAGCCGGCCGCGGCCGGTCTTGTAGGCGAGCACAATCTCGGCGGCGCCGTTGATGATGCCTGCGGTCGGGAAGTCTGGGCCGGGCACGAGACGCATCAGGTCGGCGAGACCGAGGTCGGAGTGGTCAATCAACGCAATGCAGGCATCGATGATCTCGC
>JANNKZ010000148.1:0-2739 GCA_031396515.1 Gammaproteobacteria bacterium | reverse complement strand
GTCGGGGCGTTGTCCCAAAAACCAATATCCAACAAACCCCACGCCCCCCTAACCACTAAAAATTGGGGCCCAAACCCTTTTGCAACAAACCCACCAAATGGTTGGCCACCCCTCTTAAATTCAAGGCATGGACACGGAACCAGCGCGCCGGCTTATCGACCTGAGCCACGCGGTCGAGCACGGAATGATCACCTACAAGGGGCTCCCGGCGCCGGTCATCAGCGATTTCCTGAGCCGCGAGCGCTCGCGCGCGAATTACGCGGAAGGAACGGAATTCCACATCGGCAGGATCGAGATGGTCGCCAATACGGGAACCTATCTCGATGCCCCCTCACACCGGTTTGCCGATGGCGATGACCTCTCCGATCTCGCGCTCGCATCCGTTGCCGAACTGGACGCGGTGCTGATCGATGTCGCGGGCCGGCAGGAACGCGCGGTGTCACCCGCCGATTTCGGCGCGACCGGCCTGCGCGGCAAGGCCGTGCTCGTGCGCACGGGCTGGGACGCGCACTGGCGCACCGACCGTTACCACGAGGGCCACCCGTTCCTGACCGAAGAGGCCGCCATTCTCCTCAGGGACTCGGGTGCGAAAATCGTCGGAATCGATTCCTTCAATATCGACGACACGGCGGACAAGCGGCGGCCGGTGCACACGATCCTGCTCCGGGCCGGCATACCGATCGTCGAGCACCTGCGCGGTCTCGACGAATTGCCGGCGTCGGGATTCCGGTTTTCCGCCGTGCCGGTCAAGGTCATGGGCATGGGAACGTTTCCCGTCAGGGCGTACGCGTCGGTGCCTGCCTGACCTGGCGTTCCGCGCTCGGCGGATGGCCGAACTGGCTGCGGTAGCAGCGCGAGAAATGCGGCGGCGACTTGAAGCCGCAGGAAGTCGTGATGTCCATGATCGGCATCGCGGTCTGCAGCAGCAGTTCCCGCGCGCGGCGCAGGCGCATCTCCAGGTAATAGCGCTTCGGCACGCAATCCAGGTGCCGGCGGAACAGCCGCTCGATCTGCCGCCGCGACAGCCCGGTCGCGCGGGCGATGCTTTCGAGCGAAAGCGGCTTCTCGATGTTCTCCTCCATGAGCTGCGCCACCTCGATCATGTTGCGATGCGAGGCGCCGACCTGGGCGCGCAGCGGCACATACTGCTTGTCCTCGGCGCTCCGCACCCTCTCGAGCACGAACTGCTCGGACACGCGCTGCGAAATCTGCGGCCCGTGCTTGAGCTGGATCAGGTTCAGCATCAGGTCGAGCGGCGCCGTGCCGCCCGAACAGGTGTAGCGCTCGCGGTCGATGCTGAACACCTGGTCGTTGAGCTGCACGCGCGGGAATTCCTCGCGCAGCGCCGACAGGTTTTCCCAGTGGATGGTGGCGCGGTAGTTGTCCAGCAGGCCCGCGCGCGCGAGTGCATAGCCGCCGGTGCAGAGCGCCCCGAGCGAGACCCGGCGCTCGGCATGGCGGCGAAGCGCGGTCAGGAGCGGCGGCGAGACCGCCTCGCGGACGTTGATGCCGCCGCAGACGAACAGGATGTCGACCTTGCCGAGCTTGTCGAGGCTGATGGTGGGCGTCAGTTCGAGCCCGTTGCTCGCGAGCGCCGGCAGCCCGTCGAGGCTGACGATGGACCACTCGTAAATGGCCTGGCCGGCGACCCGGTTCGCCATGCGCAGCGGCTCGACCGCGTTGGAAACCGCGATCAGGGAGTAATTCGGCAGGGTCAGGAACCCATACCGGCTCTTCGGCAGTGAAGCGGCGGCATTCGCGCTGTCCCCGGCGTCTCGCATGTCAAATCAGTATGCCACCGGCGCGGGCGCGGATGTCTGATTCCGACATAAACCTGTCGCATTCAGGTGTGCCGGCCCGCGCTCAGCCGCTACACTGCCCGAGGCTGGCCGGGGGAGCGGGCTCTCGATGAAATCGCATGCGCGGGTAGTCGTGATCGGCGGAGGCGTGGTCGGCGTCAGCACGCTGTACCACCTGGCGCACAAAGGCTGGACAGACGTGGTGCTCCTCGAGCGCACCGAACTGACCGCCGGCTCGACCTGGCACGCCGCCGGGCTGCTGCCGCTCTTCAACATGAGCTACACGGTCGGCCAGCTCCACAAATATTCGGTGGACCTGTACAAGCGCCTGCAAGCCGAGACCGGCCAGGACGTCAGCCTGCACGTGACCGGGAATCTCCGTCTCGCGACCTGCCGCGAGCGGATGGACGAGTACCACAAGTATTGCGGCACGGCGAACACGATCGGCGTGCCGTTCCAGGTGATCGGCCCGCGCGAAGTGAAGGAACTCTGGCCGCTGGTCGAGCTCGGCGGCCACGTTGCACGACGAGCCGTTCTTCCTCAAGCCGCCGTATCGGTTGACGCGGAAGGCGGGCGCTCGACCGTTGGCGGTGCTGTTCGAGCGCACGCATTGCTCAAGCTGCGACGAACTGCACGGCGAAGCGCTTCGACGCAAGGAAGTCGCTGAGCTGCTGCCCAAATTCGACATCGCGCGCTTCACGCCGAAGGACAACAGCGAAGTCGTGACGCCGGGTGGCCAGAAGACGACGGCCGATGCATGGGCGCAGCAGCTGAAGATCGTCTATGCGCCAACCTGGGTTTTTTTCGATGCGAACGGAGAGGTCTTTCGCGTCGAGTCATACACGCGGCCCTTTCACCTGGCGTCCGCGCTGGAATACGTTTCCGGCGGAGCGTATCGCAAAGAGCCGAGCTTTCAGAGATTCGTCCAGGCGCGCGCCGA
>JANNKZ010000084.1:0-6375 GCA_031396515.1 Gammaproteobacteria bacterium | reverse complement strand
ACCGTCGCCAGGCAGTCGCCGTCGCAGCCGCCGGTATCGGCAATGAAACCTGGCAATGAAGCCGCCGCGTTGCCAGCGAGATTGTCGCCGTCTGCCAATCCGGGTGTCACAAACGCCAGCGTGACCGGGCGGCAGGCATGGCTGAATGGCGACTGGTACCGGCCGGCAGTGTTCCCGTCGAAAGCACGCGAGTCGGCGGCTGCGATCGCGCCGAATCTCGCAGCGCCGCCTGAAAGCCAGAGTGCGGATTCGACGAGTGTTTCGGCGAGAGGAGCGCCGCCGGTGCCCGGTGACTCAGCCGCGATCCCGGCCAGCAGATCGGCCGCCTGTGCCGCGGGCATGGGCGCGCCAGCAACGTAGCCGCCGTCGCCGCCATCGTGAGCGACGCGCAACCAGGCAACATCGACGTCGGCTGTTGCCCGCAACGCTGCGAATGAGCCAGCCAGAAGTTCCCGGTAGGATTTCTCGACCATTGGTACCGGTGTACGCAGCCAGTTGAGGTAATTGCCGGTATAGAAGATGTGGGAATCGGCAAATGGACTGCGGTCCCAGGCGAGTGCGACGTCCGCATCCGCGAAGCATTCGACTGCGCCGGTTGAGTCCTCTCGCAGCGCCGCCCATTCCCCGCCCGCGGCGGCAGCGCGCCACTGGGCCGCGCGCGCCGCGACGTGAAATCCAATGGTCGCAAGAGCGTCTCGCGCCGTCTCGCATTGCAGGCCGCGCTGGCTGTCTGCCGCAAAAGGCTCGAGCCCGGCCTGGCGTCGGCAATCGGGGAGCGGGCCTGGCCCGCGTCTCCAATAAATGCGTGAGGTATCGCAGCGCTCGGCTGCCGGGCTGTCGCTGTAAGTGCGTGCCGGATCATAGGGCTCGCGGGTCAAGACCGGCGCGGCATACGACGTATCGAGGATCAGTGCGAGCAGCGGCCGGGTGCTGGCCGGCAGTGCGGCCCGCACGACGGAAGCCTCGTCGGAGTCCGCGCCAACGCCGACGGCAATCGAGATACCGCAGGCAAGGGCCAGAATGCCGGCGACCGGGTGTCTCATCGCCGTCACCCTGCCGGCTCGACGAGATAGAAGCCCTGTTCCAGCCGCGCGCGGGCAGCACGGCCGGAGCTGCCGTCCGACACGATGAAGAAATGCCGCGCGGAGAATGCACCGGGGTTCTCGCCGACGGTAAACCCAACCGGCAGTCCGCCGGCTTGCGGCGCTTCGGTCGTTGTCGCCTCGAATGTCGCAAGTCCCGCTGTCTCAGGAAAAGACGTCTGCGGAATCGTCCCGGCGCCGCGGGCAGCGGCGGCGCGCAAGAGCGATTCCGCGATTCCAGCTTCAGCAGCCTGGAACGCGATCTGCGCGAATTGCTGGTGGCTCGACAATGCCAGCGCTGCGGCCGCCGCCGCAGCCGCGGCGAGTGCAAGCGCGCCGAGCGCCGTCAGCAAGACGAGCGTAACGACGAGCGCAAGGCCGCGCTGGTTCCGCATCAGCCGGCCGCTCCGCCGTTTCGCAGTTCGACGACGCGGGACACGCGCTTTGACCGCGCTCGAGCCGGGAGCGAGGCGTCGTCGATGTCGGTCATTGTCTCGAGCTCGATGCGAACCGCACGCAGCCTGCCGTCGTCGGCGGGAATTCCCGGAGTGATCCAGCGATCCACGACGTCGTCCGAATCACCCGCATCGTCGACACCGAAGAGGACCTGCAAGTCCGAGACCCCGCTCACCAGCTCTTCGTCCTGAAAGGCGGGTCGTGTGCCGCCGACCAGGCGCTTGCGTCGCAACGACGGAAATCCCGGCCGGCCGGTCGAATCGGCGCTGATGTAGTACACGCCGACTTCGAGGTCATGCCAGCGCGAGTCCGCTCCCAGCCGCGCGATCCCATCCGCACGCAAAGCCGCGGCGCGGAGGTTGGTCTCGAGCTGGAGGCGGCCGGCGGCCGGACGCGATTCTTCGGCGCGCGCACCGCGCAGTATCAGAGCATCCGATCCGGGACGCTGCCGCCCGCTCGGACTCGGGCGACAGCCGATCGGTACGCCGGGAGCCGCGAGCCAGGCTGCGTCTGTACCCGACACCGGTACCGCGACATCATGTGCAAGCGAAGACCCGCAACTCCCCGCCACGGCCAGGCCGGCCGGTTCCACGGACCCCGCGGCCGTCGCGCCGGCGACCGCGCTGGCCGGAGGCGCAAGCCCGAGGTATCCCGCGGCGCGGACCTCATCGGCGAGGATGACGAAGGCGGCGTCGAGGGATTCCTCGAGTCGCGCGAGCGATTCACCGGTGCGCTGGGCGCTTCGGCCGCGCGCGATCAGGGCGAGCGCGCCGCTCGTGACGAGCAGCACGATCAACATCGCGATCAGCACCTCCACGAGGGTGATTCCGGCGGCTTGATTCATGTGGCGACCGGAAAGCGGAGCAGTTGCATGCCCTGGCCCGCGACTGGCCATGCGATCCGGATCGTGTAGCGCGCGGGTCTCGAACCCTCGACGTCAACGCGCGCGCTCGAGCCGGCAGGCAGGGCGGTCTCGACGTCCGTGATCCAGGCGACAATTGCCGCCGCATCGGCAGCAAGCGGTTCGCCGTCGTCGCGGCGAAGCGCCCGCAGTTCCTCGGCGAGCGAACCGGCAAGCCGGATCGCCGCGCGACGATTCGACGACTCGCGTTCATACTGCACACACTGCAACAACAGCAGGCTCGCACCGGCGACACCGGCGAGCAGCAGCGCGAGCGCTACCAGTGCCTCGACCAGCGAAAATCCCGCTTCCGTGTGCCGGATCAGCATGCGAGCGGCCCGCCGCCCGAATCGCTGGCGCTGACGCGCGGCCGGCCGCTGCGACTGATGATGATCGCACGCGCCGCCGGGCTCCCGCGCCGGTCGCAGATCGTCAATGTCGCAGGCGTCGCGAAACCCGAACCACCTTCGAACGTGACGTCGCTGCGATTCGACCGGATTGCCGACGAACGCCCGGGCGTGTGCGTCGGCAGACTGCGTTTCAGTGATTCGTTCTCATCCGTAACGAGCAGGCCACCTGACCAGTCGGTTCGTCCGGAGCATTGGCGCGCGTCCTGGCTGCCGCAGAGCCTGATGGGCTCGCCGCGAATTGCGGCGAGCTGACGCGCGAGGTTGACGGCATGCAGCGTCGACATGACCGCCGCGGTTCGCCGGCTGTCGAGCAGCAAGCCGACGAAGGCGGGCACGGCATATCCGGCGATGATCGCGACGAGTGCAAGGACGATCGTCAGTTCGACCAGAGTCACGCCGCGCGCTGCGGGAAATCTGTCTAGCATGCGACGAGGCTAGCCTGCGCCGGGCCGCGCGCCCCGCCCCAATTCCGCACTGTTTGAGCGGATATCCCCCGAGGCGTATATTTCCGCCCCATGGACCACGCCAACCCCGCCGCATGCGACGAGCGCAAGCGCATCCAGGCGTTGCTGGGCTCACACGGGGTGCAGCCGACCGCGCAGCGCGTGCGTATCGCCGAACTGCTGTTCGCCTGCGACCAGCACCTGACGGCGGAGCAGGTGATCCAGGTGCTCGGCAAGGATGGCACCCACGTCTCCAAAGCGACCGTCTACAACACGCTGAATCTCTTCGCCGCAAAGGGCCTCCTGAAGGCGCTGTGCGTTAATCCGGAGCGCGGGCTGTTCGATTCCAACGTCGAGCCGCACCACCATTTTCACGTGGAGGACACCGGCGAGCTGATCGATGTACCCCCGGGCGCGGTGGAATTTTCGAAGCTTCCGCCACTACCGCCCGGCACCGAATCGGTCTCCGTCGAAGTCGTGATCCGGGTCCGCCGGCAGGGCTAGGGCGGCGTTGCCCGCCGCGCGGCCCTTGCCTATACTTCGCGCCCCTTGCCGGTGTAGCTCAGTTGGTAGAGCAGTCGCTTCGTAAGCGAGAGGTCGGGGGTTCAAGTCCCTCCACCGGCACCATCTTCGGGATTTCATGAAGAACATCGGCCATTCGCTCGCGGCACTCCTGCTCGCGCTTGGCGTGACCGGTTGCGCGTCTCCTTCGTCAGAGGAACAGAGCGACGCCGTGCTGACGGCGTATGAAAAAGGGGACTACCAAGAGACGCTGCGCCTTGCTCGCCCGCTCGCCGAAAAGGGCTCAGCCATGGAGCAGTTCGTCCTCGGCAGCATGTACGAACACGGAACCGGCGTCGCGCAGGATTACGCGCAGGCCGCCGCGTGGTATCGCAAGGCTGCCGATCAGGGGAAGCCGGAAGCGCAGACCAACCTCGGCGTGTTGTACCTGGACGGACGGGGCGTGCCACAGGATCCCGCCGAGGCGGTCCGGTGGTTCAAGAAGGCGGCGGAACTCGGCAAGATGGAAGCGCAGAGCAACCTCGCGGTTGCCTACCGGACGGGGCGGGGTGCGCCGCAAGACGATACCGAGGCGACGAAGTGGTTTCTCCGCGCGGCGGAACAGGGCGATGCCAGTGCGCAGTACGCCACAGGCTACGCGTACCACACGGGCCTGGGCACGCCAGAGGATCCTGCGCAGGCGGCCAGTTGGTTTCGCAAGGCGGCGGCACAGGGCTACGCGCAAGCGCAGATCAGCGTCGGCATGAACTACTACTCGGGCAAGGGCGTCCCGCAGGACTACGCGCAGGCACACATGTGGTTCAACCTGGCAGCCGCGAGCGCCAAGGACGACGACACCCGTAACCTGGCGGTCAAGAACCGTGATGTGGTGGCGGCCGCGATGACCCCCGCTCAGATTGCCGACGCCCAGAAACTGGCCCGTGAGTGGCAGCCGTCGCCGTTGGCGACAAGCCCTGATGAACACTGAACAGTCGCACAAGGGTGCTTACAGCCTCGGCGCCAAGCTCGCGCTTGCGCTCGTCTCTGTCGGCCTCTACTGGCTGGTCGTCGTGCTCGCCGAGCGCTATGACTGGTCCGGCACCGTATTCGGCTTCCAGTGGCCGTTCCATCTCATCGGCCTCATCTTCGGCGCGCTGGTGCTGGCGCCCTATGCGGCGCACTCGCCGCAGCACATCGTGCGCATGATCGCGCTCGCGGTTGCGAGCGCGTTGATTTATCAGCTCGCCGTGCGCTTCGTCGTGGACGGTCCGCTCGACTATTCCACGATCCTGCCTTATGTCATCGCCGGTGCGGGATCCGCGCTGCTGACCGGTCTCGCGCTTGCCCTGATCGTGCCGCGGCATATTACCTTGAAGCTTCTGCTATTCACGCTCATCGCGGGCGCGATCGGCGGCGCGGCCTTCGATTGGCAGCTCCCGCTCGCATGGGCGCCGAACGACCTGCATGCGTACCTCGCCTGGCAGGTCCTCGTTTGCCTCGCGCTCGACCGGGGTTTGCGGGCCTGAGCGCCGCTTTCTTGCCTAAAGAGGGCGGGGCGGGTTAAATGCCCGGCAGGCGGCCACCCAGAGCCGCCGATTGATACCGAATAACGGATTCGCCAGGGGGTTCAGACAATGCGCGGAACGATCATCATGTGGAGTGGTGAGAAGGGAGTTATCACCGCGGGCGGGCAACGCTACGACTTCGACATCAACAACTGGCAGGGCGCCGTGGCGCCGGCCTCGAACATGACTGTGGAAGTCACGGTCGCCGACGGCAAGCTCGGCACGGTGACGCCGGTTAACGAAGCGGATCTCGCCAAGGAAAAGCTGGCGGCCATGACCGGCAAGGGCGGCGAGATGGCGAAAGCCGTGTACGCGGCCGTCGGCATGGACGTTGCCATCGCCTACGGCGTGTTCTTGATCGCGGGGCTCTTCTTCAGCGTCATCGGCAGCGCCGGCATGCTCGGCATCAGCCTGAAGCTCACGAACCTGCTGTCCGAGGGCATGGGCATCATGGGCAGCGGGCGGGGGGTGTTCCTCGTGCTGCTCGCGACCGCGACCATCGCCGTGCCGTATTTCTGGAAGCACAAGTTCGCGCCGCTCGCATTCCTCGTGCCGCTATTGATCACCCTGATGGCGTTCTGGCCGCTCTACCAGCAGCACCGTCAGCAGCAGCAGGCGATGGAAGCGATGGGCGACTTCGGCCGAATGTTTGGCCAGATGGCCGAACAGATGGGCGCGCCGAGCGGCGGTGTGTTCAGCAATCTCGGCTTGGGCGCCTACCTGATCTTCGCGGCCGTCCTGTACCTCGCGTACAAAGGCGTCGTGAAGTTCCTCGGCCGCGCCTGACGAATGGGTGCCCGAATCGGTGCCGGAATCGGTGCCGCGACCCGGCACCGCTATTTCGGCACCACTACTTCATCGTTGGCATCGTGAATTCGGCGCCTTTCGATCCGCTCGGCCAGCGCGCGGTAACGGTCTTCAGGCGCGTATAAAAACGGATGCCGTCGGGACCGTGCATGTGCAGCGGCCCGAACAGCGAGCGCTTCCAGCCGCCGAAGCTGTGGAACGCCATCGGCA
>JANNKZ010000061.1:0-3474 GCA_031396515.1 Gammaproteobacteria bacterium | reverse complement strand
GCCACGCCGAACAGGAGCGCCGGCCACAGGCGGCGGCCACGCGCGGCGGCGCGCGGCGCTTCGATCGGTAGCGCGTGTTCCAGCGGATCGGGATTGTCTGCGGCGGCGGCCGCGAGGCGCGCACGCAAGTCGGTGGCGCTCGCGGGACGTTCGCGCGGCGATTTCGCGAGCAGGCGCAAGGCGAGCTCGCGCACGCCGACCGGCACGATGCCGCGCGGCACCAGCGGCGGTACCGGCTCATGCAACACGCGGTCGCGCGTGATCTCGGGGTAATAAGGAGGGTGCCCGGCAATCAGCTCGTAGAGCAGCGCGCCGAAGGCATAGAGATCGTCGGCGGGCTGCGCGGGATCGCCGCGCAGTTGCTGCGGGCTCGCGTTGTACGGCGATCCGCCGTCCGGCGCGCGGGCGCCCGCCTCGACCGTCAGCGCGAAATCCGAAAGGCGCGCGCGGTTCGCGGCGTCGATCAGCACATTGCCGCACTTCAGGTCGCGATGGACGAGGCCCTCTGCATGCATCGCCTCGAGCGCGGCCGCCACCTGATCGGTATACGCCGACCAATCGGCGAAGGAACGACCGCGGAACTGGCCGAGATCGCCGCCCGGCAGGTACTCCATGACGAGCAGCGTGAGGCCGTCGGCGTCCACCACTTCATCGGCCGGTACAAACAAAGAGGGGTCGCATCCCTTTAGCCGTTTCGCGGCGAAGGAATGCGAGATTTCTTCGCTAAAGGGATGCGACCCCTCTTCGCTCAAGGCTTTTAGCGCGACCTGGACGCCTCGCTCGCGGTCATCGGCGAGCCAGACCTCTGCGGTGCCTCCGCGGCCGAGGCGGCGCATCAGTACAAACCGGGCACCGAGTTCGAGCCCGGGAGTCAGTTCGACCATAGAGGATCAACCCGCGCCGCTGGTCTGCGTCGTCGCCGTCGCTTCCGCAGGCGGTGCGGTCGGGACGAGTCCGGTTTCCTCGCGGTAGAGCTCGTGCAGCAGCCGGCGCCATTCCGCGTACTGCTCCTCCGCGGTGCCCGTCAGGCGCAGTGTACGCCCTTCGACGTCGACGACCAGCGGCGCAGCCTCGGTCTGGAACGAGCCGGAGATTTCTTTCAGCGATTCGGTGTGGATCTTTGCTTCTTCGCGTTTCTTGTAACCGCTGACGACGGCCGCGACGCCGCCGGCGACGCCGCCGTAGCGCGCCGCGTCGGTGACGCGATCGCAGTTGCTGCTGTTGCAGCTGTCGGGGATCAGGACGGCGGCCGCGACCGCGGCAGCGCCCAGGATCATGCGGTTGCGCGCCTGCGCCTTCAGCTTCTCCTCGGCGATGATCTCGTCGTAGGTATAGCGGCGCCAGTTGGTGTACGGGTCTTCGAGGCGCTCGCTGAAAGCCGCGTAGTTCTCGCTGACCGTGTCGATCATGCCGTAGTCGCGCTCGCGGATTTGCCGGATGCGCTGGACCAGCACGTCGTCGTCGGCCGGCAGGCGCAGCACCTTGTATTCGCCGGTCTTGGGATTCTTCGCAAGATACTGGCTGAAGGCGACCGGCGCGAAGTCCGCGGCGAAGCGCAGTTCGCTGACGCGGCGGATGTTCGCGAGCTCCGCACCCGGCCGGGCAGTGCGCGCCGCCAGCAGGTCGTTCGCGATCGCGACGTAGACATTCTCGAAGGGATCGCGGTCCGCGTTGTAGCCGTCCTTGTAGGCGCGTGTGTCGGCGAGGCCTTCGTACTCGCGCTTCGCGAACCAGACCTTGCCGGTCGCGTCGCGCGCGGTGACCTGCAGCTTGAGATGCGCGCCGCTCGACTCGACGATCAACCCGTCCACGGTGATGTCGAAGGAATTCACGCTCGCCGGCACCACGCGCGCCGTGCCCCAGTGGCCGGTGTCCTCGAGCGTGTCGCGCAGCTGCATCGCGATGTAGCGCGCCTCGGCCCTGCGGATCTCGGGATAGATGCGCTTCTTGTCCGCGAGATCCGGGTCGTCCTCGACTTCCTTCGGCACGCCGGCGTCGAAGATGTGCACACCAACGTCGAGCAGCTGATCGCCCGGAATCTCGGTTGTCGCCTGGGTCGCCTGGAGGATCGGCTGCGGCCGCGTTTCCTTGACGCAGCCGGCGGCGACGAGCGCATACGCACCCATGAGCCACAGCAATTTCAGTCGCATCATGCCCACTGCCCCGTGGAACGCTCCGTCAGCGTCCCTTCTTGTAACGACGGTATTCCTCCCAGAGCGCTGCGCGCAATTCCGGGTCCGTCTCCTTCATGGCCGCCTCGCGGATCTGCCGCGCGACGATGTCGTCGTCCTGGCCGTCCGGGATATCGGCGGGGATTGCCGACGGGCCGTGTCCACCCTTGCCCGCTCCGCCCACGCCGCCTTGTTCGATCGGTTCCGACTCACCCGATTCGGTGGAGCCGGTGCCGGTGTCACCCTTGCCGGTGGATTCCAGGCCGCCCTCGGACTTCGGGCCATCGCCCGAGGCATCGCCGCCGCCCGGGCCGGTTTCACCTTCTTCGCTGCCGCCCTGGCCGTCGCCCTCTTCGCCGGTACCCGCGCCCGCCGCTTCGCGTTCCTTCGCAATCGCGGCCTGCGCCGTGCGCACGGTTTCATCGAAGGAGCCAAAAGTCTCGTCGAGGCGCTTGCCGATTTCCGCGCTGCGGCCGCTGCCGGTACCCGCGGGACCCGCGCCCGCGACCTGCGCACCCGCGCCACCCTGCTCGCTGCCGTCGGGACTTCCGGAACTGCCGGGCGATGCGCCACTGCCACTGGCAGCACCGCCGCCACTCGCAGCACCGCCCTGCTGATCGCCACCGGGCTCGCCAGCATTCGGCGCGTTGCCGGCACCGCCCGGCGTGCCCGGCACACCCGGAATCCCCGGCATGCCCGGAGTGCCGCCGCCTGCGCCCGCATCCGGCGTGCCGCCGGGTACTCCGCCCGGCAAGCCACCGGGCAGGCCGCCCGGGAGACCGCCCGGCAGGCTGCCGGCCTCTACACAGACTTCGGCCTTGACGTCGCCTTGGCCATCTTCATCGGCGACGTCGTCGTCGCCGTCGACGTCATCCTTGCTGATACAGGGCCGGCCGCTCGCGCTCGTGCCGTCCGGACCCGCGCCGCTCGAACCCTCGGCGCCCGGCTCCGCGCTGCTGCCGCCGCCGGCGCCGCCGCTGCCTTCGCCGGTCGTGGATCCACCCGCGGTCCCATCGTCGTCGCTCGGGATCGGAATCGGCGCAGGCGTGCCGCTGCCGCCGCCTTCGGTCGGGAATTCAGAAGTCGGGCCGCCGCCACCGGAGCTGCCGCCGCCACCCGACGATCCGCCGCCTCCAGAGGAACCACCGCCGCCGGAGGAGCCTCCACCGGAAGATCCACCGCCGCCGGACGAACCGCCCCCGCCCGACGATCCGCCGCCGGAGGAGCCGCCGCCCGAGGACCCACCGCCGCTGGGCGAACTGGACCCCTGGTCCGGCTGCGTGGACGAACTCTGGGTCATGCA
>JANNKZ010000041.1:0-2289 GCA_031396515.1 Gammaproteobacteria bacterium | reverse complement strand
ACAGGTGCAGGTGCGCCGGAGCTGGCGCTGGAACGAGATCACCGGCATCGAGCGACTCGCCGGCCGGACGCTGGGCATCGTCGGTTTCGGGCGGATCGGGCGCGCCGTCTGTCGCCGCGCGCTCGGCTTCGGCCTGAATGTCCTCGCCTGCGATCCGCAGGTGGACGCGGCGACGATCACGGCCCATGGCGCGAAGCAGGCCAGCTTCGACCAACTCCTGGCCGCAGCCGACATCATCACGCTGCACAGCCATCTCGACGCCGGCAGCCGCGGACTACTCGACCGGTCCGCGTTTGCCCGGATGCGGCGCAAGCCGTTCATCCTCAACGTTGCGCGCGGCGCATTGATCGTCGAGGCCGACCTCGTGGAGGCGCTCGACCAGGGCTTGATCGCGGGCGCGGGCCTCGACGTCCTAACCGAAGACTCGCCCGACCTGGCCCGTCACCCACTTGCCGGGCGCCGCGACGTGCTCCTGACGCCACACGTGGCATTCTATTCAGAGTCGGCGCTGGCCGACCTGCGCCGGATTTCGGCGCAGAACATCCGGGCCTTCCTCGACGGGCGCCCGGGCGACGTATTCCGGCTGGTCACACCGGCCTGAGGCGGGGCATGAGCACGGCGGCTGCATTCGACGGCGCACCGGAGCGCGGCACGATCAATTTCGCCGTCGGCCAGCCCTCGGCCGACCTGCTGCCGCTCGCGCTCCTGGAAAGCGCGAGCGCACGCTATTTCAAAAGCGCGCAGCCGCTCGAGTTGAACTACGGCGAGCGGCAGGGCGATATCCGTTTTCGCACCGCGCTCGCCGCGTTCCTGAACGCTGCGCCGGGCTGCGAGGCGACGCCGCAGTCGCTGCTGCTCTCCGGCGGCATCTCTCAGGCGCTCGACTTCCTGTGCGGCATCGTCACCCGCCCCGGCGACACAGTGTTCGTCGAGGAGCCGAGCTATCCGTATTCGTTCCCGATCTTCCGCGATCACGGGCTGAATCTCGTCCCCGTGCCGCTCGACGCCGACGGCCTGGACCTCGGGCAGTTCGAGCAGCTGCTCGTGGCGCATCGCCCAAAGCTCGTCTACACCATTCCGTCGTTCCACAACCCGACGGGGCGGACGCTCGACCAGGCGCGGCGCGAACGCCTCGTCGCGCTCTCGCGTGAGCACGGCTTCATCATCGTCGCAGACGAGGTCTACCAGCTCCTGTATCACGGCGCTCCGCCGCCGCCCTCCTTCGGCACCCTGGTTGAGCAGGGCAACGTGCTCTCGCTCGGTTCGTTCTCGAAGATCCTCGCGCCGGGCTTGCGGCTCGGCTGGATCCAGGCCGGCACCGAACTGATGCGCCGGCTGTGCGCGAGCGGCGCACTGGTGAGCGGCGGCAACTTCAATCGCTTCACCTCGCACCTCGTGTGCGGGCTCATCGAGAGCGGCGAGCTCGCAGACTTCGTCACCGAGCTACGCGTGAGCTACGCGGCGCGGGCCGACGCGATGGACCAGGCGCTGCGCCGGCATCTGGACGGCATCGCGAACTGGCAGAAGCCGGAGGGCGGCTATTTCTTCTGGCTGAACCTGCCGGATGGCGCCGATGCGGCGAATCACGTGGCGGCCGCTGGCGCGGCCGGCACCGGCTTCCTGTGTGGCGCGGCCTGCACCACGGCGGGCAGTCTCAAGCAGTGCCTGCGGCTCAGCTTCGCGCATTACCCGGTGCCGGACATTCACGAAGGCATCGCGCGGCTCGGCCAGGCAATGCGCAAGTGAATACGACCACCGAGACCAAGGGGACGCTCGAAGTCGCGATGATGCACGCGACGCGCCTGCTGCAAGCGCAGCCCGCACTCGCCGCCGAACAGGCACGCGAGATCCTGAAGGTCGTGCCCCAGCATGCACCCGCGGCTTTCCTGCTCGCGCGCGCGCTCGCGGCCACCGGCCGCGGCGACGAAGCGATCGCGGCACTGCGCGCGACGCTTGCGCTAGAGCCCGATCATCCCGAAGCCTGGCGCCTGCTCGCCGATCACCTGGTCGCGATCGGCGATGCGGCCGGGGCGGACGCCGCCTACAACAAGCATGTCCGGGCCTCGACGAAGAACGCGGATTTGCAGCGCGCGGCGGTGGCGATGCTGCGGAACGACATTCCGACGGCGGAGTCGCTCCTGAAGGCCTACCTGATGCGTTCGCCGACCGACGTCGCCGCGATCCGCATGCTGGCCGAAGTCGCGACGCGCTGCGACCGGGACGGCGATGCCGTCAAGCTCCTTGAACGCTGCCTGGAACTTGCACCGACCTTTGCCGCCGCGCGCTACC
>JANNKZ010000036.1:0-9576 GCA_031396515.1 Gammaproteobacteria bacterium | reverse complement strand
CGCATGTATTCCCCCTTTGACGCGCTAGAGCGTACTCGCACGGCCCAGTCTGGTATAGTCCGCGCCACCTGAAGAGTCCGGCGAAAAAGCGATTGCAAGCGTTTAATTTTTCAGGGATTTCTGCACACGGCCTGCACGTCTGGCGCGGTGATCGTCACGTTCTGCGTGGCCTGTCCGCCCAAGCCGGCGCCGGGGATTGCCTGCACGTCGCCGGCCCGAACGGCTCTGGCAAAACCACGCTCCTGCGTGTACTCGCCGGGCTGCTCGCGCCGGAAGAAGGCAGCGTGCAATGGCAAGGCGCGCCGATCGCCGCGAATCGCGACGACTACGCACGCTCGATCAGCTATCTCGGTCACTACGATGGGCTGAAGGCGGACTTCAGCGCGAGCGAGAATCTCGTATTCGAAGTTGGCCTGCGGCGCCGGTTGTCGACCACGGATGTCGAAGAGGCCCTCGCGCGCGTCGGGCTGTCCGATGCACGGGCGCGCTTCGCGCGCGTGCTCTCGGCCGGCCAGCGTCGCCGCCTTGGGCTCGCGCGGGTCTGGCTCGCGGCCACGCCGCTCTGGATCCTCGATGAGCCATTTACCAATCTGGATTCAGCGGGCGTCGAGCTGCTGTCCACGGCAATCGCCGAGCACCTCGACCGCGGCGGGGCGGCAATTGTGGCGGCGCACCAGTCGCCGGCCATTCCGCGCCATGCCGCGCAACGCCTGGATCTCGGCGCATGACCGCAACCACCGCACCGCAGGCAACCTGGCTCCTGTACCGGCGCGACCTCGTGCTCGCGTTCCGTCACTGGGACCAGGTGCTCCAGCCGGTCGTCTTCTTCGCGATGATCACGACGCTGTTTCCGCTCGCCTTCGACCCGGATCTCGGGGCGCTGCGCGAAATCGCGGGCGGCGTGCTCTGGGTCGCAGCGCTGCTCGCAGCCCTGCTGGGGCTCGAATTCCTGTTCCGCGCCGATCATGCGGATGGTGCGCTCGAGCAGCTCCTCCTTTCTGGCCAGCCGCTGTCGCTCCTGGCTCTCGCCAAGGGCTTTGCGCACTGGACGATCTGCGGCCTGCCGCTCGTCCTCGTGTCGCCGCTCGTCGCGATCGCCCTCGGCGTGCCGACCGAGGCGTTGTGCACGGTCGCGCTATCGATTGCGCTCGGTACCGGCATACTGAGCGCGATCGGCGCGATCGGCGCGGCGCTGACGCTCGGCCTGCGACGCGGCAGCATGTTGCTGTCGCTCCTGGTATTGCCGCTCGCGATGCCGGCATTGATCTTCGGCGCCCGGGCGATCGACCTCGCGATCCACGGCGACAGCGCCCGCGGGCCCTTGCTGCTGCTCGCCGCGATGCTGGTGTTGGCGCTGACGCTCGCACCGCTCGCGATTGCCGCGGCACTTCGGATCAGCGCGGAGTGATGCGATGAACTGGACCTGGCTGCACAAATTCGCTTCGCCGCCGCATGCCTATCGCCTGGCGGGCCGGCTTGCGCCCTGGTTCGGCTGGCCTGCGTTCCTGCTGATCGTCGTGGGACTCTATGGCGGTCTCGTACTCGCGCCGCCCGATTACCTGCAGGGCGACGGCTTCCGCATCGTCTATGTCCATGCGCCGTCCGCGTGGATGTCCATGTTCGTCTACGGGACCATGGCGGTCGCGGCAGCGATCGGCCTCGTCTGGCGCATCAAGCTCGCGCATGCGGTGGCGGCCGCCGCGGCGCCAGTCGGCGCCTGGTTCACGTTCGCGGCACTGGCGACCGGCGCCCTCTGGGGCCAGCCGATGTGGGGCACCTGGTGGGTCTGGGACGCCCGTTTGACCTCGGAACTGATCCTGCTGTTCCTCTACCTGGGCTTCATTGCGCTGCGCTCATCGATCGAGGATCGCGATCGCGCCGACCGGGCAGGGGCCGTGCTCGCAATCGTCGGCGTGGTGAACCTGCCGATCATTCATTACTCCGTGTACTGGTGGAACACGCTGCACCAACCCTCGACACTCACCCGATTCGGCAAGCCGACGATGGCGGGCGAAATGCTCTGGCCGTTGCTGATGATGCTGCTCGCGTTCACGCTCTATTTCGCGGCCGTGCTGATGGTGCGCCTGCGGGCGGAAATCCTGCGGCGCGAGCGCAATGCTTCCTGGCTCAAGGCGGAGCTCGGACGATGAGCGGCAATGGCTTCTTCGCGATGGGCGGCTATGCGGCCTACGTCTGGCCCTGCTTCGCGCTCGTGATCGCGTTGCTGATCGGCAATGCGCTCGCCGCGCGCAGCCTGCATCGCCGCGCGCGCGAAGAAGCGTTGCGCCGGCTCGACTCCGGGCAGGACCGCCCATGACGCCGCGGCGCCGACGGCTGTACGCCGTGCTCGCGATCGTCGCCGGCGTCGGCGCGGCGGCCGCACTCGCGACGGTCGCGTTCCAGGACAACCTGCTTTATTTTTACGATCCGTCGCAGGTCGCGGCGGGCGAGGCGCCCACCGGCCGTACGTTCCGGATTGGCGGGATGGTGACCGAGGGCAGCCTGCAACGCACCGAAGGCACTCTCGCCATCCAGTTCGTCGTGACCGACTTCCGGCATTCGATTCCGGTGCACTACGAGGGCCTGCTGCCGGATCTCTTCAAGGAAGGGCAGGGCGTCGTCGCGCACGGCCGGCTCGGGCCTTCCGGCGTGTTCGTCGCGGACAACATCGTGGCGAAGCACGATGAAAATTACATGCCACCAGAAGTCGCGCGCTCACTCAAGCCGCCGCCGCCCGCGGAACCCGCCCCATGATTCCTGAACTCGGTCACTTTGCGCTGGTGCTCGGGCTCCTGCTTGCCACCGCGCAATCGTTCTTCAGCATGGGCGGCGCCTGGCGCGCGCACGCCGGCTGGATGGCGGCCGGACGCTCGGCCGTCATCGGACAATTCGTGTTCGTCGCGATCGCCTTCGCTACCCTGACCACCGCCTTCGTGCAGCAGGATTTCTCGGTGCTGTACGTCGCAAGCAATTCGCACTCCGACCTGCCGACGTTCTATCGCGTCGCTGCCGTCTGGGGTGCACACGAGGGCTCGCTGCTGTTGTGGGCGCTCTGCAACGGCGGCTGGACGGTCGCCGTCACGGCCTTGAGCCGCAGCCTCGACGCGGGCTTCCGCAGCCGCGTGATCGGCATCCTGGGCTTCATCAGCATCGGATTCATCCTGTTCATGCTGACGACCTCGAATCCGTTCGAGCGGCTGATCCCGGCCGCGGCGGAGGGGCTCGACCTGAACCCGGTGCTCCAGGATGTTGCACTCGCCGTGCACCCGCCGATCCTCTATCTCGGCTACGTCGGCTTCGCCGTCGCCTTCGCCTTTGCCTGCGCGACGCTGCTCGAAGGACGCCTCGATGCGGTCTGGGCACGCTGGGCGCGCCCGTGGACGCTCGCGGCCTGGCTGTTCCTGACGATCGGCATCGCACTCGGCAGCTGGTGGGCGTATTACGAACTCGGTTGGGGCGGCTGGTGGTTCTGGGACCCGGTCGAAAACGCCTCTTTCATGCCCTGGCTTGCAGGAACGGCGTTGATCCATTCGCTGGCGGTGACGGAAAAGCGCGGCCTGTTCAAGAGCTGGACGCTGCTGCTCGCGGTGACGGCGTTTTCGTTGTCGCTGCTCGGCACCTTCCTCGTGCGCTCGGGCGTGCTGGTCTCGGTGCACGCGTTCGCTAACGACCCCGCACGCGGCAAGTTCATCCTTGCATTCCTGGCCACGGTCGTCGGCGGCGCGCTCTTGCTGTACGCCTGGCGCGCGCCGCGGCTCAAGTCGGCGGCGGGCTTCGAGGTGACTTCGCGCGAGAGTTTCCTGCTGTTCAACAACGTGTTCCTGATTGCCGCGCTTGGCTTGATCCTGCTCGGCACCCTTTATCCGCTGTTTATCCAGGCGCTCGAGCTGCGTGAGGTGTCGGTCGGCCCGCCGTACTTCAACCTCGTGTTCCTCGTGCCGATGTTGCCGCTGCTCGCGCTCCTCGGTGTCGGGATGCATGCGGCCTGGAAGCGCGGCCTGCTGGCGACGCTGCGCCGACGGCTCACGCTGTCGGCGATCGCCGCAGTTGTCATCGCCATCCTCCTGGGACTGTCGGTCTATGGCGACCTCCGGCCGATGACGACAATCGGCTTCGCGCTCGCACTCTGGGTCATGGTAACCGCGCTCCTGATCCCGGCGGCGCGCCTGCGTGCGCGCCAGCCGCTACCGGCGGCGGTGCTCGGGATGGTCGTCGCGCATTTTGGCGTCGGACTGGCGACGCTCGGCATCACCGGCGTCGAAGCGTTCAAGGTCGAGCGCAATGTCGCGCTCGCGGTCGGCGAATCGGCATCCGCCGGCGGCTATGACTTCCGGATGACGTCGCTCGAGGAAGTGCGCGGTCCCAATTACTTCGCGATCGAAGCGGACGTCGTCGTTTCGAAGGATGGCGAACTGGTCGCGACCCTGCATCCTCAGAAACGTCTGTACAACTCGGGCGGCAATCCGATGTCCGAGGCGGGCATCGACGTCGGCGGCGCGCGCGACCTGTTCGCCGCGCTCGGCGACGATCTCGGTCAGGGCCGCTGGAGCGTGCGCATCCAGTACAAGCCGCTGATCCGGTTCATCTGGCTGGGTGCGATCCTGATCGCACTCGGCGGCGGCATCGCCGCGCTCGATCGGCGCTACCGCCAGGCATCGTCGGCGCATGCAACCGCGCCCGTAGTCGCGGCACTGGAGCGGTCGTGAAAACGTCGATCCTCCGCTACCTGATTCCCGCCGCTTCGTTTGCACTGCTGGTTGCCATCTTCGTCAAGGGACTCGGCCAGGATCCGCGCGAGATCGAGTCGCCGCTCATCGGCAAGCCGGCGCCGGCGTTTTCGCTCGAATCGCTCGGCGACCCCGCGTGGAAGGTTAGCTCGGCCGACTTCGCGGGACGGCCCTGGCTGCTCAACGTCTGGGCAACGTGGTGCGTGGAATGCCGCCACGAGCACGAGACGCTTCTCGCCATTGCGAAGGAAGACCGCCTGCCGATGATGGGACTCAACTGGCTTGACGATCGCGCACTGGCGCTCCGCTGGTTGACTCAGCTCGGCAATCCCTATGTGTCCATCGCATTTGACCCGGAAGGCCGGACCGCCATCGACTGGGGCGTATACGGCGCGCCCGAGACGTTCCTGATCGGCGCGGACGGCACCGTACTGAAGAAGCGCGTCGGCATCATGACACCGGAGATCTGGCGCGAGGAATTCCTGCCGCTGCTTGCTAAGGCGGCCAAGGCACCCTGATGCGGCTCGCCGTCCTGGTCTTCGCTGCATGCCTCGCGACGACCGCGCTCGCGATCGATTCCGGACCGGCATTCGAGGATCCGGCCCTCCAGGCGCGCTACGACGCGCTCGTCAATGAGCTGCGCTGCCTCGTCTGCCAGAACAACAGCATCGCGGATTCCAACGCGACGCTCGCGAGGGACCTGCGGCGAGAAGTCCGCGAGCTGATTGCCGAAGGCAGGAGCGACGCGGAGATCCGCA
This sequence comes from Gammaproteobacteria bacterium, assembly GCA_031396515.1. GTDB lineage: Bacteria > Pseudomonadota > Gammaproteobacteria > Steroidobacterales > Steroidobacteraceae > SCUD01. Next base: position 4,091 of record JANNKZ010000036.1, on the reverse strand, counting down.
CCTACATGACGGATCGCTATGGCGACTTCGTGCTCTATCGTCCGCCGGTTGCGCCGCGCACCTGGCTCCTGTGGGCCGCGCCTGCTTTGTTGCTGCTGGGCGGGCTCACCGCCGCGAGCGTGATCGTCGCGCGCCGCGCACGCGCCGCGCGCAATGACCCGTCCACGCTCGACCAGGACGCCGATCCCTCGTGACGACTTTCATCGCGATCTGCGCCCTGTTCGCGGCGCTCGCCGTATTCACGGTCGTCTGGCCGCTCCTGCGCACGCCGGCGACTGGACCCGCTTCGACAGCGCCACGCGCCGGCATCGCGGCGACGGTCGTCGCGACGCTGCTGCCGCTGGTCGCTTTCGCGTTCTACTTCTGGGCCAGCAACTGGTCGTGGGAAGCACAACCGCAAGCCCCGCTGACCGCGGACAGCCTGCGGCAGTCTGTCACGCAACTCCAGGAGCATCTCGCGAAGAAGCCGGACGATCTCGAGGGCTGGAAGCTGCTTGGGCGTTCTGCGACGGTGCTCGGCGATTACGCGATCGCGCGCCAGGCATTCGGCGAGGCCTATACGCGGAGCCAGGGTCGGGATCCCGAGGCCGTGACCGGCTATGCCGAGTCGCTGGTGCTGATCGACGAGCGCGAGATTGACGGTCACGCGGCCGAACTCTTCGAGCAGGCGCTCGCGCTCGATCCCGACAATGCGCGGGCCCTCTGGTATGGCGGCATCGTCGCGTACCGGCGCGGCAACCTGCCGCTCGCGCAGCAGCGCTGGGTGGAACTGCAGAACCACGATCTTCCGCCGGACCTGCGCCAGGTCGTCGCCGAACGGCTGTCGGAAATCGCGGGCACCCTGGGCGGGGCAGCGCCGGTGACGAAAGCAGCCGCGGGAGCCGGGGAGGGCGCCTCGGTCATTCACCTGCGCATCGCGTTGTCGCCGGATATGGCCGAGCGGTTGACGCCGGGTTCGCAACTCTTCGTGATCGCACGTCGCGGCGAGTCCGGCCCACCGCTCGCGGTGGTCCGCCGCCCGGTCGGCGCCTGGCCGCTCGAACTCGAGATCTCCGACGCCGACGCGATGCTGCCGGGTATCCAGCTTGCCGCCGGCGGTCCGATCCGACTGATCGCCAGGATCTCGCAGCAGGGCCAGCCGATCGCGGCGAGCGGCGACCTGTTCGGCGAGGTCGGTTATGATTTCTCCTCGGCCAGTCCGGTGAGTTTGACCATCGACCGGGTCGTCCCGTAATCCAGCGGCCGCAGGAGTCCGATGGGCACCGCTGCCGTCAACTACCGTTTCCAACGCCTGCCGTCCACGTTTCGCTATTACCCGCGGGCCGTGTTCGGCCGCCGGGGCGCGCTCGTGCCGGAGGGCGCGAGCGTTCCGCGCCTCGAAGCGAGCGTCGATTCAGTCGGCACGCGGGCGCCCCACGTTTCGCGATACCGGCAAGTCTGTGGTTTCGCGGATGACAGTTACCTGCCGATCGCCTATCCGCACGTGCTCGCGATGCCGCTGCACATCGCCATGCTGACGCACCCGCGCTTTCCGGTGCGGCTGATGGGACTGATTCACGTCGCCAACGAGATCCACCACATCCGCCCACTGCCGGCGGACGGACAATGGCGTGCGCGCACCTGGATCGAAGGCCATCGCGACGGCGACCGTGGCCACGAGTTCGACGTCTTTACCGAATTCGACGACAGCCAGGGCCCGGCCTGGCAGGAAAAATCCACCTTGCTCGCGCGGCGCACGGTGAGCGGCGGACAGGCGGCGCGCAGCGCGCGCCAGACGCTGCGCTACGAAAAGCCGAAGGAAAACGAAACGCCCGCAGCAGCCGCCATCGACGTGGAGCGTCACGTCGGCCGCCGTTACGGCTGGCTGTCGGGCGACCTCAATCCGATTCATCTCGGCGACCGCGGCGCCAAGCTCTTCGGCTTCGACCGCGCGGTTGCCCACGGCATGTGGTCCATGGCGCGATCGCTCGCGGCGCTCGGCGCCGCGGCGCTCTCACCGCCGGTGCGCGTCCACGTCGATTTCAAGTTACCGCTCTTCCTGCCTGCCAGGACCGAGCTCGAGCACTGGACCCGCGAGGGCCGCCGTCTCTTCGTGCTGAGAGACGCCGAGAGCGGTCGGCCGCACCTTGCCGGCTCCGCGCAGCCGGGCTGACCATGGCCATCGAGTGGCTGACCCGCAGCGTGCTCCGCGCCCGGCCCGGAGAGGAGAAGGCCGTCGGGCTCGCCTTCCTCTATTTTTTCATGCTGATGTGTTCGTACTACCTGATGCGTCCGCTCAGGGACGCCTTGCCCGCGAACACCGGCCTCGAGAATCTCGCGCTGCTCTTCACGGCGACCTTCACGATCATGCTCGTTTTGACGCCGATCTTTGGCGGACTCGTCTCGCGGGTGCGCAAGCAGGTGCTGCTGCCGGTCACCTATCTCTTCTTCGCATCGAACCTGCTGGTGTTCTACCTATGGTTCAAGCTCGATCCCGATTCGTGGGCGCTCGCGGTCGCGTTCTTCGTGTGGCTCTCCGTCTTCAACATGTTCGTCGTCTCCGTGTTCTGGAGCTTCATGGCGGACGTGTTCCGGGACGAGGAGGCCAAGCGCCTGTTCGGACCAATCATGGCAGGCGGCGGCGCCGGCGCAATCGTCGGCCCGGCGCTCACCAAGCTGCTGGCGCCGTGGATCGGCGTGGATGCGGTCGTTGGCCTGTCGCTGCTCCTCCTGCTGGGGACGCTGCCTTGCATCCGCGGATTGTCCGGCTGGGCCGAGACGCGCCACGGCCATTTCGTCCTGCCGAAGCATGACCCGAGAGCGAAGATCGGCGGCGGCGCGCTCGATGGCGTGCGCCTGGTCGCGCGATCGCCATACCTGCTCGGCATCTCCGCGATCATCGCCTTCGGCTCGATGGCCGGCACGTTCATGTACTTCGAGCTCCAGCATTACGTCGCAGCCGAATTCCCGGACATCGCCGAGCGCACGAATTACTACGCCAACCTCGACCTCTGGGTGAACGGGCTCGCCTGGATCTTTCAGGCCTTCGTCGTGACGCACCTGATCCGCTTCCTCGGCCTGACGCGCGCGCTGGTGGCGATGCCGGTCATCGCGTTCGCATCGTTCGCCTGGCTCGCCGCAAGCCCGATCCTGATACTGCTGTCGGCGAGCCAGGTCCTGCGTCGCGCCGGTGAATTCGGCCTCGGCAAACCCTGCCGCGAGGTGCTGTTCACGGTCGTGGATCCCGCGACCAAGTACAAGGCGAAGAATTTCATCGACACGACGCTGCAGCGCACGGGCGATATGGCCGGCGCTTGGGGACATGTCGGGTTGCAGGCGCTCGGCGTGACGCTCGCCGGTTTTGCGGCAATCTGCGCGGTCGGCATGCTGGCGATCGCATGGATCGCGGCGTCGCTCGGGCGCGAGTTCCACCGCCGAGAGAAGGGCACTTCATGAGTGGTTGCGAGTCGAAGCTCCTGTCACTGGCTGGAGCCTGCTCATGGAACACGATGAAGGCCGCTTTTCCCGCCGCGAGGCCTTGTGGCTGATCGGCGCACTGGCGGCCGCACCCTCGATCGCGATCGCGGCGGCTGATCCGATGCAGCGCGCGATTCCCCGGACCAGCGAGAAACTTCCGGCACTCGGACTCGGCACCTGGCAGGTGCTCGATGTCAAGCCGTCAGGGCGTGACTACGACGCAGCACTGACAGCCGTGCGGAGTTTCCTCGATGCCGGCGGACGCCTGATCGACAGTTCGCCGATGTACGGGCGCTCGGAAGAACGCGTTGGCGACATTCTTGCGGCGATCCGGCCGGCGGCGAAGCCGTTTCTGGCCACCAAGATCTGGACCACTGGCCGCGAGGCCGGCCTGGCGCAGCTCGCGGATTCGCATCGCCTGATGCGCGCGAAAGTGCTCGATCTTGTCCAGGTTCACAACCTGCAGGATCTCGATGTCCACCTCGCGACGCTCCGGGATGCGAAACAGGCGGGCACGGTCCGGTACATCGGCGTCACGCACTACGTGGCGAGCGCGCATGCGGAACTCGAGCGAGTGATCCGGCGCGATAAGCCGGACTTCATGCAGATTAATTATTCGCTGGCGGAGCCGGAGG
>JANNKZ010000011.1:0-2644 GCA_031396515.1 Gammaproteobacteria bacterium | reverse complement strand
TCGGGCGACGGCGATTCGCTGTCGATCGGCGTCGGCCAGCTCGCGCACGTGATCCGCCGCAACCTCGACATGCTCTACATCCTCGAAAACAACGGCGTGTACGGCCTGACTAAAGGCCAGTTCTCGGCATCCGCGGACATCGGCTCGAAGTCGAAGAAGGGCGAGGCCAACGAGCAGGAGCCGATCGATCCGGTGCTGCTGGCGCTCGCGCTCGGCGCGTCCTTCGTGGCGCGCAGCTTCTCCGGCGACAAGGAACAGCTGGTGCCGCTGATCCAGGCGGGCCTGGCGCACCAGGGATTCGCGATCATCGACGTGCTGTCGCCCTGCGTGACGTTCAACGACCACGAAGGTTCGACCAAGAGCTATGCCTACGTGCGCGAGCATTCGGAGACGCCGGTCGCCGCCGACTACATCGCGCCGAAGCAGGAGATCCGCGTCCAGTACGCGCCGGGCGAGACGGTGTCGGTGCCGATGCACGACGGCAGCAACGTGTTGCTGCGCAAGCTCGACCCGGACTACGACCCGACCGACCGCGCGCGGGCGGCCGCGTACGTGCAGGATCGCGCGATGAAGAACGAATACGTGACGGGTCTCATCTACCTGGACCAGAAGCGCAAGGATTTCCACGCGCGCGCGTCCACCGCCGAGGAAGCGCTGAACGCCGTACCCTACGAGCGGCTCTGCCCGGGATCGGCGAAGCTCGGCAAGATTCTCGGCTCATTCCGCTGAGGCGCGACAGTCGAGCGCGCCGAGCGCTCCCGGCAGCAGCCTGAGCGTCACTGGCGTCCGCCCCGCGGACTGGCCGTCCACCTGCACGCCGCAGCCGGGATCGGCGTCGATCGCGACGCTGCGACAGCGCGTGACCCGGAAAGCCGGATCGCCGTCCAGCCGGCCGTCGTAGAGTTTCGGCAGGCGCGCCAGCGCGGCTCCGAGCGATAACGGATTCACGGTGACCAGGTCGAACCAGCCATCGTCGATCACCGCCCGCGGCGCGAGGCGCATGCCGCCCCCGCAGCGCGGCCCGATCGCGATCGAGGCAAGCCAGAACACGCCGTCGATGTTCCGGCCGTCGGCCCGGATCGTGAAGCTCGGCGAGCGGTAGCGCGCAATCGTGCGTGCGAGGCCCGCGAGATAGGCGAGCGCGCGCGGCCCGCGTCGCGGCGTGCGCCCGAGGACTTCGGCATCGAGTCCGGCCCCCGCGACGTTGTGGAACCACGCGCGCGGCCGGCCGTCGAATTCTTCCGCGAGGCCGAGGTCCACACGTCGCATAACGCCACGCGCCATGCAGTCAGCAAGCGGGTCCGGCTCGTCCGGCACTGCCATCGCGCGCGCCCAGTCATTGCCAGTGCCCTGCGCAGCAACCGCGGCGAGGCAATCCGGCGGCGGCGGGCCCGCGGCAAACAGGCCGTTGACCAGTTCATTGAACGTGCCGTCACCGCCGAGTGCGAGCAGGCGCCGATGACCGGCGGCGAGCGCCGCGGCAGCCAGCCGGGTCGCGTCACCGGGTCCGCTGGTTGAAACGAATTCGTATGGAATGCGGCGGCGCGCGAGCGCGGCGGCGAGCCGCGGCCATTGGCGCTCCGCGCGACCGCCGCCGCTCGCGGGATTGGCGATCACGAACCACGAAACCGGTCCGGTCATCGCCGCATCATGGCCGCTCTGGAGCGCGCTTGCATTGATGCCATAATGCGCGGAAATGACGGATGCCATGGTCCCGGTCAGCTACGAACTCGCGACGCGCGATCCCGAGGCATTCGTCCGGCAGTTCGCCGGCAGCTTCGAGCGTTACGGATTCGCCGTCGTCGGCGATCACGAGCTGCCGCAGCGCCTGATCGACGGTTGCCTCGGCCGCTTCAAGGAATTCTTCGCGCAACCGGAGTCGGCAAAGCGGCGCTACCACGTGCCCGGCATCGGCGGCGCGCGCGGCTACACGCCGTTCGGCATCGAGACCGCGAAAGGCGCGACGCACCACGACCTCAAGGAGTTCTGGCAGATCGGCCGCGAGCTGCCGCCGGGACACCGCTATCGCTCGTCGATGCCGGACAACGTCTGGCCAGCCGACGATCCGGAGTTCCGGAAGGCCGCGCTCGACCTCTGGGAGTCCTTCGACCACATGGGACGGAAGTTGCTGGAGGCGATAGCGACCTACCTGCAGCTCGACCCGCACTGGTTCGACGACAAAGTCGGCGAAGGCAATAGTGTGCTGCGGGTGATCCATTACCCGCCGCTCAAGGAAGGCGCGACCGGCGTGCGCGCGGGTGCGCACGAGGATATCAATGTGATCACGCTGCTGCTGGGCGCGGAGGAGGGCGGCCTCGAGCTCCTGGACCGGGGCGGGCGCTGGCTGCCGGTCAACCCGCCGCCCGGCACACTGGTCTGTAATGTCGGCGACATGCTGCAGCGGCTGACCAACCACGTGTTGCCATCCACCACCCATCGCGTGGTCAATCCGACCGGGGTCCGGGTCAACCGGCCGCGCTATTCAATGCCGTTCTTCCTACACTTCAATTCCGATTTTCCTATTGCCACGCTGCCGGGCTGCATCACACTGGATCGGCCCAATCGCTACCCGGAGCCGATAATGGCGGATGATTTCCTGCAAGAGCGGCTGCGCGAGATCAAGTTGATCTGAACGGTGGCGAAG
>JANNKZ010000549.1:0-7522 GCA_031396515.1 Gammaproteobacteria bacterium | reverse complement strand
GCGGGCGAGCAGGGCGCCGAGATCGATCACTTGCCAGCCGGTCGCGGCCGGAGCCGACAGCGCCGCGTCGAACCGACCGTCGACGAGCACGATCGGCAGCGCGCCCGCGATCGGGAGCCGCGCGCCGGCGAGCGCCTTGTCGTCGGGCGCGGCGCCCGGCGCGACGTCGAAGGCATATTCGCCGATCCGCGCGTGATCGAGGTATTTCCAGTTCTCGTCGCGCCGCTCCGGAAGGCCGCGCGCGACCAGCGTATCGAGCGCACTGCGGCGGCGGCCCGCCCAGTCCGCTCCGCCGGCGAACCGGCCCGCGAGTTCCGCGTGGCTGGCCGCGATGCGTTCGATGGCGGTACCGTTCACGCTGCCGCCGTTCCCGCCTGCAGCCAGTCATAGCCGCGGCGTTCGAGTTCGAGCGCGAGTTCGCGCCCGCCGCTCTTGACGATGCGTCCGCCCGCGAGCACGTGCACGCGGTCCGGTATCACGTAGTCGAGCAGCCGCTGGTAATGGGTGACGAGCACGATCGCGCGTTCCGGGGAGCGCAGCGCGTTGACACCCTCGGAAACCACTTTGAGTGCGTCGATGTCGAGACCCGAGTCCGTTTCGTCGAGGAGCGCAAGCGTCGGTTCGAGCAGGCTCATCTGCAGGATTTCGTTGCGCTTCTTCTCGCCGCCCGAGAAGCCCTCGTTGACGCCGCGGTTCAGCAGGTCCTCATCCATGCGCATCGCCGCGAGCTTCCCGCGCATCAGGTTCAGGAACTCGAAGGCGTCGAGTTCCGGCAGCCCGCGATGCTGGCGGAGCGCGTTCAGGGAGGCCTTCATCAGGTAGACGTTGTTGACGCCGGGGATCTCGACCGGGTACTGGAAGGCGAGGAACAGGCCCTCGCGCGCGCGAACTTCCGGCGCCATCGCCAGCAGGTCGCGGCCGAGGTAGCTCGCGCTGCCTGACAGCACATCGAAACCGGGACGGCCGGCCAGCACGCCGGTCAACGTGCTCTTGCCGGAACCGTTCGGTCCCATGATCGCGTGCACTTCACCGGCCCGCACCGACAACGAGAGGCCGTCGAGGATCAGGCGCTCGCCAGCCTGCACCCGCAAGTCCCGCACGTCGAGGATCGTCCGCGCTTCGTCGCTCATCCCACCGCTCCTTCAAGGCTGACGGCCAGCAGGTTCTGCGCCTCGACCGCAAATTCCATCGGCAGCTCGCGAAACACCTGTCGGCAGAAGCCGTTGACGATCATGTTGACCGCGTCTTCCGCAGCGATGCCGCGTTGCAGGCAATAGAAGAGCTGGTCGTCGGAAATCTTCGACGTCGTGGCCTCGTGTTCGACGACCGCAGTCGGGTTCCTGACTTCGATGTACGGGAAGGTATGCGCGCCGCAGCGGTCGCCCATCAGCAACGAATCGCACTGCGTGTAATTGCGCGCGCCGTCGGCGCCCGGCAGGACCTTGACCAGTCCGCGGTAGGCGTTCTGGCCGTGGCCGGCGGAGATGCCCTTCGAGATGATGGTCGAGCGGGTGTTCTTCCCCATGTGGATCATCTTGGTGCCGGTGTCGGCCTGCTGGCGGTGGTTCGCGAGCGCGACCGACCGGAACTCGCCGACCGAGCCGTCACCGCGCAGGATGCAGCTCGGGTATTTCCAGGTGATTGCCGAGCCCGTTTCGACCTGGGTCCAGGAGATCTTGGAATTGCGGCCGCGGCAGTCGCCGCGCTTGGTAACGAAGTTGTAGATGCCGCCGACGCCGTTCTCGTCGCCGGGATACCAGTTCTGCACCGTCGAGTACTTGATCTCGGCGTCGTCCAGCGCGATGAGCTCGACCACCGCCGCGTGCAGCTGGTTCTCGTCGCGCATCGGTGCGGTGCAGCCCTCGAGATAACTGACGTGCGAGCCTTCCTCCGCGACGATCAGCGTGCGCTCGAACTGTCCCGTCTTCGCGGCGTTGATGCGGAAGTAGGTGGACAGCTCCATCGGGCAACGCACGCCCTTCGGCACGAACACGAATGATCCGTCGGTGAAGACCGCCGAATTGAGCGCCGCGTAGAAGTTGTCGCCAACCGGGACGACGGTGCCGAGATAGCGCTCGATTCGTTCCGGGTGCTTCTGCACCGCTTCGGAGAAGGGGCAGAAGATCACGCCGGCCTCGGCCAGGCGCTCCTTGAAGGTCGTCGCGACCGACACGCTGTCGAACACGGCGTCGACCGCGACCCCCGCGAGCCGCGCGCGCTCGTGCAGCGGGATGCCGAGCTTGTCATAGGTCTCGAGGAGCTTCGGATCCACATCCGCCAGCGATTTCGGCCCGTCATCCTTCTGCCTCGGCGCGGAATAGTAGGAGATCGCCTGGAAGTCAATCGGCGGGTAGTGGACGTGCGCCCACGCCGGTTCGGTCATGCGCGTCCAGCGCCGGAAAGCCTTGAGCCGCCAGTCGAGCATGAAGGCGGGCTCGCCTTTCTTCGTGGAAATCAGCCGGATCACGTCCTCGTCGAGGCCGGGCGCGACCGTGTCGCTCGCGATGTCCGTGACGAAGCCGTGACGGTACTTGCGGGCGACCAGCGATTCGAGATCGGTCGGGTGCGAGGACATGTCGTTCCTGTCAGCCCCGCGCCGGCGTGCGTGGCACCGGCTTGAATATCGGCGCGATCGGCGGCAGGTCGCGGCGCAGCAGCTCATCCAGGCTCACGTCGGTGAGCGTGCGGCGGATCGCGAGGCTGATGCGTTGCCAGCCGTGGCCCACGAGGCAGGTCGCCTCAATGCCGCAGAACCCGCTGCCGTTCGAGCACTCGGTCAGCGCGACCGGCCCCTCGACCGCGTCGATGATGTCGGCCGCGTTGATCTCGGAAGTCGCGCGGGCGAGCTGGTAGCCGCCGCGTGCGCCGCGCACGGAGCGCACCAGACCCGCGTGCTGGAGTTCCTTCAGCAGCTTGCTGACGGTCGGCAGCCCGATGTGCGTGCGCTCGGCGATGTCCGCGGCACTGGCGAGCCCGCCGTTCGCAAGGCTGGCGAGGATCACGGTGGCGTAGTCGGTCAGGCGGCTGATGCGTAGCATGGCGGCAGTCTCCACGGCCCCGGAATTAAACAGTACGATTTTAGTACTATTACGGGTGCGACGGTAGGGGGCGGCACTCCTCTGGTATCCTCTGCGGCCCGAAAGGAGGACCCGGATTCATGGATATTTCCGAGCTCGACAGGAATGCCGCCGCGATGGTTGCCCCCGGAAAAGGGATCCTGGCGGCTGACGAATCGACCGGCACGATCAAGAAGCGTTTCGACAAGATCGGTCTGGAATCCAGTTTTGAGGCGCGCCGCGCGTACCGCGAGCTCCTGTTCACCGCGCCCGACGCCGAGCGCCATATCTCGGGCGTCATCCTGTACGACGAGACGCTGCGCCAGCAGGCGGCGGACGGCCGGCCGTTCCCGGAACTGCTCGCGTCGCGTGGAATCCTGCCTGGCATCAAAGTCGATGCGGGCGCCAAGCCGCTCGCCGGCTTTCCCGGCGAGACCGTGACCGAGGGCCTCGACGGCCTGCGCGAACGCCTCGCGGAATACCACGGCCTCGGCGCGCGCTTCGCCAAGTGGCGCGCCGTCATCGACGTCGGCCCCGGCATCCCGACCCCCTTCGCACTCGCAGCTAATGCGCACGCGCTCGCGCGTTATGCGGCGCTCTGCCAGGAAGCCTCGATCGTGCCTATCGTCGAGCCCGAAGTGCTGATGGACGGCGACCACACGCTTGCGCGCTGCGAGGAGGTGACCGACGCGACGCTCGAACGGGTGTTCGACGAACTCTTTCGTCACCGCGTACGGCTCGAGGGCATGGTGCTGAAGCCGAACATGGTGATCGCCGGCAAGAAGTGTGGGTCGCAGTCGACGGCCCAGCAGGTCGCGGAGGCCACCGTCCGCTGCCTGCAGCGCCGCGTGCCGTCGGCCGTGCCGGGCATCGCTTTCCTGTCGGGCGGCCAGAGCGAAGCTGAGGCGACGCTGCACCTGTCGCTGATGAACCGCATCGGCGGATTGCCGTGGCAGCTCTCCTTCAGCTACGGCCGCGCACTCCAGCAGAGCACGCTCGATGCCTGGAAGGGCAAGCCCGGAAATGTCGCCGCTGCGCAGAAGGTTTTCCTGAAGCGTGCGCGCCTGAATGGCATGGCCCGCGACGGCCGCTACGAATCCGCGATGGAGCAGGCGGCGGCCTGACGCCGCGCCAGCCGGATCCCGCAATGAGTTCCTCCGTGCGTCGCGAGCCGCCCGTGGCGCAGGAGGCGGTCGTGCGCGTGCAGGGCGTCCGTTACTCAGTCGGCCGCCGCACCATCTTCGACGGACTCGACCTCGAAGTCGCCCGCGGCCGGGTCACGGCGGTGATGGGCCCGAGCGGCACCGGCAAGACCACGCTCCTGCGACTCATCTCCGGGCAGCTGCTCGCCGATCGCGGTCGCGTCCTGACTTTCGGCGAGGACGTCGGCGCCCTGAAGCGGGCCGGCATCTACGCCTTGCGCCGGCGCATGGGCATGTTGTTCCAGAACGGCGCGCTGCTCACCGACCTATCGGTCTATGAGAACGTCGCGTTCCCGCTGCGCGAGCACACGCGCCTGCCGGAACGCCTGCTGCGCCATGTCGTGCTGACCAAGCTGCAGGCTGTCGGCCTGCGCGGGGCGGCGCGGCTGATGCCGGCCGAGCTCTCGGGCGGCATGGCCCGGCGCGTCGCGCTCGCGCGCGCGATCGTCATGGATCCGGAGCTCCTGATCTACGACGAGCCCTTCGTCGGCCTCGACCCGATCTCGATGGGCGTCGTGCTGCGGCTGATCCGGAGCCTGAACGACACGCTCGGCCTGACCAGCGTCGTCGTGTCGCACGACGTGCGCGAGATCACGGCCGTCGCCGACCATTGCTACCTGCTGTCCGGCGGCCGAGTCGTGGCCTCCGGCAATCCCGCCGAGCTCGCCGACAGCGACAGCGAGGAAGTGCGGCAATTCATGCGCGGGCTGCCCGACGGTCCGGTACCGTTCCATTACCCGGCGCCCGCCTATGACGAGCAGCTGCGAGGCGGGCGCTGATGATCGGCGCGGTGGTGCGCGAACTCTGGCAGAGCCTGCGCGACGCGCTGGAGGCGCTCGGCAGCTACGCGTTCTTCGCCGGCCGGCTGCTCGCGGGCACGCCGCGCGCGCTGCTGCGCTTCGGCCTGGTGACCGCGCAGATCCACAATGCGGGCGCGCTGTCGCTCGTGATCATCATGCTGTCGGGGCTGTTCGTCGGCATGGTGCTCGGATTGCTCGGATACGACCTGCTCGAGCGATTCGGCTCCGAGGAGTCCCTTGGTATGGCGGCAGCGCTTGGCCTGGTCAAGGAACTCGGTCCGGTGGTCACGGCATTGTTGTTCGCCGGGCGTGCCGGCACGGCGCTCGCATCGGAACTCGGACTGATGCGCGCGACCGACCAGCTGGCGGCCATGGAGATGATGGCGGTCGATCCGGTGCGCCGGGTCGTGATTCCGCGCTTTCTCGGCGGGATCATTTCAATGCCGCTGCTGGCGGCCATCTTCTCGCTGATCGGGCTGTTCGGAGCGCAACTCGTCGGCGTGCAGCTGACCGGCGTGGACGCCGGCCAGTTCTGGTCGCAGATGCGCGGCGCAGTCGAAATCGACGACGTCATGGAAGGCGTGATCAAGAGCGGTGTGTTCGGCGTCGCCTGCAGCCTGGTCGCGGTGTACGAGGGCTATCATTCCGCGCCGACCGCCGAGGGCGTCGGCCGCGCGACGACCCGCACCGTCGTGATTTCGTCCGTACTCGTGCTGCTGCTTGATTACATGCTGACCGCGATAATGTTGTAAGGAGTTTTGCCATGCGCCAGTCGCGCGCCATCCTGCTGGGAACCGGGCTGTTCGTGCTGCTCGGCTTCGCCGCGCTTTTCTTCATGACCACGCAGATCACGAACCGCGAGTTCGGGCTCGGCGACGCCGGCTATCGCGTCACCGCGATGTTCGACCAGGTGGGCGGCCTGAAGCCGGGCGCGCCCGTCTCGATGTCGGGCGTCACGATCGGACGCGTCGAATCGATCGCCTACGACTTCACCGAGTACCGGGCGCGCGTCACGCTGCGCATCAACGGCGAGTACGACAAGATCCCGGAGGACAGCGACGCGGGCATCCTGACGGCGGGCCTGCTCGGGGGGCAGTACGTCGGAATCGGTCCGGGCAGCGCGGAAACCTTTCTGGCCGACGGCGCTCAAATAGAGTTCACCCAGTCCGCCATCGTGCTCGAGAACCTGATCAGCAAGTTCCTGTTCTCGAAGGCGGCGGAAAAACCCGAAGCCACGCAGGAATCCGCACCATGATCCGACAGTTCACATCCCGACTCCTCATCGCGCTCGCGGTACTCACGGGAAGTCCCGCGTTCGCCGCCGATGCGGTGCCGGGCCCGACGCCGCAGGAACTGATCGAGACTTCGGCGAAGAAGATGCTGGCCGCGCTCGATGGCGACCGCGAGGCGGCGCGCAAGGATCCCGGCCGCGTCGAAAAGCTGGTTGAGGACATCCTGCTGCCGGGCTTCGACACCGACGAGTCCGCGCGGCGCGTGCTCGGCACGCACTGGACGCGCGCAACGCCGGAGGACCGGCAGCGCTTCATCAAGGCCTTCTACAAGTCGTTGCTGCGCAACTACGGTTCGGCGCTCGCCGAATTCACCGCCGACCGCATGGTCGTGCTGCCGTTCCGCGGCGACCTGTCCACCGGCAATGCGACGGTCCGGACCGAGGTCAAGCGCAAGGACGGCACGCGGGTGCCGGTCAATTACACGCTGCACGCGACGCCCAAGGGCTGGAAGGCCTGGGACGTGTCGATCGAGGGCATTTCCTACGTGCGCAATTTCCGCAACGACGTCGGCGCGGAAATCAGCAAGAACGGCCTCGCGGCAGTGATCGCGCGGCTCGAGGGCGAGAATCGCACCGGCAAGGGCGCGCCGACCAAGCCATGAAGCCCGCCGCCATCCGCGAGGCGACCATCGAGGCACGGGGCGACGGCCGCTACGCGCTGTCGGGCGATCTCTGCTTCGAGAATGCGGCGCGCGTGCTCGAAGCTGGCGACGCGGCCTTCGGCGGACGGCCGGGAATCGAAGTGGACCTGGCGGACGTGGGCCGCGTGGACAGCGCGGGACTCGCGCTGCTGCTCGAATGGGCCGTCGCCGCGCGTGCGGCGGGCGGCGTCGTCCGCTATCGCAACTTGCCCGCCGGTGCCGCGGCGCTTGCCGGCATCAGCGACGTGTCGGAATTGCTGGACGAGACCGCTTCCGGCGCCTGATCCGCCGGCGCGGGCGTCGCCGGCTCCGCGGACTCCGCTTCCGGCAGCGGCTCTTCATCGGGCAAGGGTTCTTCGTCGGGCACGTTTCCGTCGCGGACCTTGTATTCGCGCCGTTGCAGCCACGCGTCGCGCACGAAGGCGTACGGATCGAAGGCGCGGCTGATCTGATCGTCGTAGGCGAGCAGGCCGGCGCGCCGGTCCACCACCGACAGCACGGCCAGTGCCGCGCGTTCCGCCGTCTCGAGGTC
>JANNKZ010000531.1:0-2320 GCA_031396515.1 Gammaproteobacteria bacterium | reverse complement strand
CCCACTTCGACCACGAGCGCATTCCCGAGCGCATCGTGCATGCCCGCGGCTCCGGCGCTCACGGCTTTTTTGAGACGTATAAATCATTGAAAAAACATACAAGAGCATCGATCTTTGCCGAGGCAGGCAAGAGAACGCCGGTCTTCGTCCGCTTCTCCACCGTCGCCGGCGAGCGCGGCTCGACCGACACGGCGCGCGACGTGCGCGGCTTCGCGGTCAAGTTCTACACCGACGAGGGCAACTGGGACCTGGTGGGCAACAACATCCCGGTGTTCTTCATCCAGGACGCGATGAAGTTTCCGGACCTGGTGCACGCGGTGAAGCCCGAGCCGCACCACGGCATGCCGCAGGCGGCGAGCGCGCACGACACGTTCTGGGACTTCGTCAGCCTGATGCCCGAAAGCACGCACATGCTGATGTGGGTGATGTCCGACCGCGCCATTCCGCGCAGCCTGCGCATGATGCAGGGCTTCGGCGTGCACACCTTCCGCCTGGTCAACGCGCAGGGCGAGTCGGTGTTCGTCAAGTTCCACTGGAACCCGGTGCTCGGCACGCACTCGCTCACCTGGGACGAGGCGGTGAAGATCTCCGGCGCCGATTCCGACTTCCACCGGCGCGACCTGTGGGAGGCGATCGAGTCGGGCAACTACCCGCAGTGGGAGCTCGGCATGCAGATCTTCACCGAGGCGCAGGCCGACAAGTTCAGCTTCGACGTCCTCGACCCGACCAAGATCGTGCCCGAGGAGCTGGTCAAGGTGATGCCGGTCGGGCGCATGGTGCTCAACCGCAACCCGGACAACTTCTTCGCCGAGACCGAGCAGGTGGCCTTCGGCGCCGGGCACATCGTGCCGGGCCTCGACTTCTCGAACGATCCGCTGCTCGCCGGGCGCATCCATTCGTACACCGACACGCAGATCTCGCGCCTCGGCGGGCCGAACTTCCACGAGATCCCGATCAACGCTCCGCTCGCGCCTGCGCACAACAACCAGCGCGACGCCATGCACCGGCAGACGATCAACCGCGGCCGCGTCGCCTACGAGCCCAACTCGCTGGGCGGCGGCTGCCCGTTCCAGGCCGGGATGAAGGGCTTCACCTCGTTCCCCGATCCCTCGCCCGAGGACAAGGTGCGCGGCAAGCCGGAGAAGTTCGCCGACCACTACAGCCAGGCGACGCTGTTCTTCAACAGCCAGAGCGCGGTGGAGAAGGCGCACATCATCGCCGCGTTCCGCTTCGAGCTGACCAAGGTCCAGGTCGCGGCGATCCGCGAGCGCGTGGTGTCCATGCTCGCCAACGTCGCGGATGAGCTCGCGCAAGGCGTGGCCCAAGGGTTGGGCATCGACGTGCCGGAGCCCATGCCGCGAGTTCTGAATGGAAAAATAAAACCGGAAATTGAAAAATCAAAAGCCCTCTCCCTCTTCGCCCGGCCGGGAGACGGCGGCATCCGCACGCGCCGCGTAGCCATCCTGGTCGCCGACGGCGTCGACGGCGTGGCGGCGGCGGCCTTGCACGAAGGCCTGCTCAAGGCCGGCGCCGTGCCGCGCTTCGTCGGCGCGCGCCTGGGCCAGGTCGAGACCGCCCAGGGCGAGACGCTCGAGGTCGAGATCAGTCTCGAAGCCGGGCCCTCGGTGCTCTACGACGCGGTCGCGGTACCCGGCGGCGGCGAAGCGGTGAAACAGCTCTCCACTGCCGGCCACGCGCAGGAATTCATCAAGGACGCGTACCGGCACTGCAAGCCGATCCTGGGCGTGGGCGCAGGCTCGACGCTGCTCGATGCCTGCGGCGCCTCCGAGAACACCACCGACGGCGAGCCCGATCCGGGCATCCTGGTGTTCGAAGAAAACCAGGTGAGCGAGGCGCTGCGCGCATTCATCGCGGCCATTGCGAAGCACCGCCATTTCACGCGCGAGGTCGATCCGCCCTTGGTCTAGTGATCCTGCCGTAGCGCGCGGCGTCGGCGTCGATCAGCTTCTGCTTTTTCGGGAGATTCTAGACCGCTACCGAGCGATGCCGGCAAGCGTCTCGCTGATTTCGGCGGCGCCGGCGGGCCGCACCAGCCGCGCCGCTTCGACGCCGTCTTTCAGAAATATCAAGGTCGGCCAGAGTTTCACGCCGAAGGAGCGGCCGAGCCGCTTGCCGCTCGCCTCGGCGATCTTGATATGACGCACGCCGGGATGCGCGGCGAGCGCCTGCGCGATGAGCGGCTGCGCGCGGCGGCAGTGGCCGCACCACGCGGTGCCGAGCTCGAGCAGCACCGGCCCCGCCATCGCGTCGATCTCCTCGCGTCCGAGCTCGCTTGACATATTCATCCTTTTGGGTGAAT
>JANNKZ010000504.1:0-12355 GCA_031396515.1 Gammaproteobacteria bacterium | reverse complement strand
CGGCGCGGACGGGCGGGTCAGCGCGACGTTCCCGAACGCGCGCTACCGCGTGCAGCGCGGGAACCTCGAGGAGGAGGCGCTCTCGCCGATCGACCAAATCCGCGAATCCGCGACCCGGCACCTCTTAGCGCAGGTGGCGGTCGAGCCAGCCGAGCACTTCCTCGTGCCACTGGCGGCTGTTGGCGGGCTTCTGGATCCAGTGGCCCTCGTCCGGGAAAAAGACGAAACGGCTCTCGATGCCGCGGCGCTGCAGCGCCGTAAAGGTGGAGATGCCCTGGGTGTAGGGCACGCGGAAATCGAGCGCGCCGTGGATCACGAGCGTCGGAGTCTTCCACGCGGTGACGTGGTTCGCCGGATTCGATTTTTCGTGCGCGGCCGGCGCGTCAAAGTACGGTCCCCCATGGTCCCATTCGACGAACCACAGCTCCTCGGTCGAGTAATACATCGAGCGGTGATCGAATAGGCCCGCGTGGTTCACCAGGCAGCGGAAGCGGTCCGGCCAGTTGCCGGCGATCCAGTTCATCATGAATCCGCCGTAAGAGGCGCCGAGCGCGCAGGTGCGTTCGCCGTCGAGCCAGGGATAGCGCAGGAGCGCCGCGGCAAGTCCTTTTTGCAGGTCCTCGAACGGCTTGCCGCCCCAGTCGCCGCTGATGGAGTCCGTGAAAGCCTGACCGTAGCCGCTCGAGCCGTGGAAGTCGACGAACACGACGCCGTATCCCGCGCCCGCGAACACTTGCGGATTCCAGCGGTAGCTCCAGGTGTTGCCGTAGCTGGTCTGCGGTCCGCCGTGCACGATGAAGGCGACCGGGTATTTCTTCCCGGGCTGCCAGTTCCACGGCTTCATCGCGTAGCCGAAGACTTCCTCGCCGCCCGCGCCCGCAAAGCGGAACTGCTCCGCGGCGCCGAAGCGCACATCGGCGAGCCGCGCGGCGTTCTGCTCGCCCAGGCGCACCGGCGTCGCGCCGCCCGCGATCAGGAACAGGTCGGCGGGCGAGGAGAGGTCTTGCATCGCGTAGACGATGCGATCCCCGGCGACGTCGAAATCGCCGACGTTGCCGGGCCCGGTCAGCATCTCGCGCGCGCCGCTCGCGAGCTCGATCGACCACAGCGGATGCTGGCCGAGATGATCGGTCGCTGCGATCACCTTGCGGCCGTCCGGCGAGAACCGGAAGGCGGCGATCGAGCGGTCCCAGTCCGCAGTCGTGAAGCGGACCGCGCCGGTGGCTGCGTCGCGGACGACCAGCCGGAAGCGGTCGGCCTCGAAGCCCGGGCGCGCCATCGCGAGATGCGCGAACAGTCGACCATCCGGCGAGTACGCGGGTTGCGCGTCCCAGGCCAGGTTGTCCGCGGTCAGGTTGACCGGCGCACCGCTGCCGTTCGCAGGCACGCGCCAGATGTCGAAGTTGGTCGACAGGGGCTCGCCGCGTCCGGTCGCGCGCGCCGCGAACAGCAGCTGCCTGCCGTCGGGGCTGAACGCGTAGTCCGCGCGTCCGCCGAACGGTTTCGACGGCACGTCGGCCGGCACCTTCGCGGTCAGCGACACTGGCGGCGCGACGATCCGCCGGTTGCCGTCGAGCACGGCCGAGAACAGTTGCGACAGCCGGCCGTCTTTCCACTTGTCCCAATGGCGGATGAAGATCTCGTCGTAGGCCTGGCCGTGCTGTTTCGCCGACTTGAGCTCTTCCAGGCGCTTGCGCGTGCAGTCGAGATCGCCGCAGTCGGGGAACACGTCGATCGCGAGCACCAGCCGGTCGCCGGCGGGCGACACGCGGAATCCCGCGACTTCCACCGGCAGTTCCGTGACCGGCGTCGCTTCGCCGCCGGCCGCGGCGAGATACCAGACCTGCGCCGATCCCGATCGCGACGACAAGAAATAGATGCCGGCGCCGTCGGGCGACCAGGCGGCGGCGGTGTCGTTTTCCTCGTTGGTCGTCAGGCGCCGTGCCGGCGTGCCGGCGTCGAGGTCCTGGAGCCACAGGTCGCTGCGGCCGCGATCGGCCGCGAGATCCGTTTCGCGCAGCGAATACACGAGCTTCCGGCCGTCCGGCGAAAGCGCGGGCTCGCTGGTGCGCGCGAGGGAAACGAGATCCGCGGCGGTCAGGCCGTGCGGTTCGGCGGCAGCGAGCGGACTGGCCGCAATCGCGGCGAGCAACAAGATTCTGCGCATGTCGGTCATCCCCGGTGTGGGGCGCGATTCTATCAGGAGGCCGGTTTGGCCCGCGGCCGGATGAGTCCGAATGCACTCGAGAATCCATGCAGGAAAGTGGCGCCCTGCACCGGCGCGATCTCGCCGGCGCTGAACATGCCGGCGACCGGGATGTCGATCTGGCGGCGCAGCGTTCCGGAGTCGTGGCCGGTGACGCCGAACAGCATGCGGCCGCGGCCGGCGCAGGCGAACAGCAGGGCCGCCATCGGCGGCGGCTGCGCAACCAGCGATTCGCCGATGCGGGCTTCGAGTTCCCGGGTCGCGGCGCGGCTGTCGCGCAGGTGGAACTGCACGACCGCGTTCTTTGCGAGCCGCGCACCGACCCACAGTGCGCCGCTGTCCGGGTCGAGGCCAAGCACGTTACGCATCAGGAAATCGCCGGGGCCGATGCCCTGCCGCGGGCCCGGCAGTGCGAGGCCGATGCACAGCGAATCGCCGAAGCCCGCGCGGTCGGTCTCGTCGAGTTCGGCGAAGAGCGCGGTCAGCAACTCTTTCGGCCGGCGGCCGTCGAGCTCGCTGATCAGGTTGCCGTCGCAAGCCGTGACGAACAGCGGTTCGCCGATCGGCTTGCAGCCCTGGGCGAGCACCGGATCGATCATGACGTTGCCCGTGAGCGCGAGCAGCATCGCGCCCGAACGGTGCAGTCCCTCGTTGGCGAGCAGCCGAGCCGCGCCCGGCGCTTGGGTGCCGCTCGACAGCCCGCCGATGACAGTCGCGCCCGGATATGCGCGATCGAGGCCGCGCGCGCAGGATTCCGCGTCGATGGTGCCGGGATCCGCGAGCAGCACGAAGCTCGACGCGGCTTCGGGAGCGATGTCGAGGAGCCGCCACCAGTGCTCGCGCGAGGCGATGAGCGGCGGCAGCGTCGCCTGCTCGAGGTGCAGCGTCGACAGCGCGACTTCCGGCAGGCGTCCGCACAGGATCGCAATGCCCGGTTCCTGTTCCTCCTCGATGCCGCCGCCGATCAGGCCGGTCGCGTTGCAGCCGAAGAGGAGGGCGTCGCCGAGCAGCGAGCGCAGGATCTGGGGCAGGTTG
Organism: Gammaproteobacteria bacterium; assembly: GCA_031396515.1. GTDB lineage: Bacteria > Pseudomonadota > Gammaproteobacteria > Steroidobacterales > Steroidobacteraceae > SCUD01. The sequence goes on along the minus strand of JANNKZ010000504.1, from coordinate 9,114 downwards.
TCGATTGCCTGGCCATAGGCCGAGGACGCGAACACGATCGCGAGGTCCGGGCGCAGGACCCCGTTCTCGCCCGCGAGCTGGGCCGCGGCGTCGGAAGCAGCGTTCTCGAGGCGCGCGCCGAGGCCGATCGCGCTCGCCCAGGACATCTGCAGGTTCGACTCAGGCACCGGCACCGACTTCCTCGTGGGGGATCACCACGGATTCGACACACGCGGCCTCGATCCATTCCCGGAGATTCGCGTCCGCCAGCATCGTGTCCTGGTAGCGGGCCGCGAGCTCGGAGAGCGGCAGGCCGTAGGTGCGCGCGCGCAGCACGACCGGTGCGTACATCGCGTCCGCGACGCTGAACTCGCCGAACAGGAACGGCCCCCGTTCGCCATGGTCGCGGCGGCAACCCGACCAGATGGCATCCACGCGCGCCAGGTCCTGGGCGAGCGGCGGGGTCATCGGCACCTGCCGGCCGGTGGCGCGCGCATTCATCGGACAGGCATCGCGCAGCGTCCGGAAGCCGGCGTGAATCTCGGTCGCGACCGAGCGCGCCTGCGCTCGCAGCGCACGTTCCGCGGGCCAGCCGCGCCCGCCGGCGAGCTCCGAGATGTGTTCGCAGATGGCGAGCGATTCCCAGATCCGGTCGTCGCCGTCGATCAGGACCGGGACGAGCCGCGTCGGCGAGAGTTTCGGCACTTCGCTCGCGAATTCCGGCGAATCGAAGTGGTACTGGCGCTCGGTGAACGGCAGGCCGAGCCGGCGCAGCAGCAGCCAGGGCCGCAGCGACCAGGAACTGTAATTGCGGGTGCCGATGACGAGTGTCAGCGCGCTCACGCAACGAGACTGCGCGTGGGACCACGCGCGGTCAAGGCGCTATTCGTCTTTCGGCTTGCGGGTCTTGATCCAGGAGGACAGCTTGCGCAGGTCCTTCTTTTTCTTCCATTCCTTCTTGACCAGCAGGCCGCTGTCGTAAGGGTCGTAGCCCTTCTTGACGCCGAGCTGATTCTGCTGGATGCGCTTTTCCGTGCCCTGGTTGTAGTCGTTGCTGAACGCGAGGTTCGGGTCAGCGAGCAACAGGCGCATGACGTCGTTGCCGCTCGCGCCCTTGTTCGGCACCCAGATCGCATTGCCGAGCTCGTCGAATTCGATGCGGCCGTGGCCGAGCCGCTGCTGCTCGGAGTAGTGCGACAACTCCTTCGAGTCGTCGGAAATCTTCTTGAATTTGTCCGATTCACCCATGATTGCGGCTTCGATCCGGATGCTATGGCCCAGTGCAACCCTAGCCAATGCGGCGCGGGCGTACCGCGAACACCTTCACACAACGGACCCGGGCAAGGACTGGATGAATATACAGCCAGTCGCTAGGATGCCCCCATGTCCGGGGCGGCCGCAACGACACTTAATGATGCGCAGCGGCGGGCGGCGGAGTTCGGCACCGCCGGCACGGACCCGCCGCGGGCCCTGCTGGTCATCGCCGGCGCCGGCACCGGCAAGACCGCGACGCTCGTGCATCGCGTGGCGGCGTTGGTCGCCGCGGGCATCGATCCCGCGCGCATCCTGCTGCTGACATTCACGCGCCGCGCGGCGCTCGAGATGAAGCGCCGCGCCGAGCGCGTCCTCGGTTCGGCGTCGCTGCGCCTGCCCTGGTCGGGAACCTTCCATTCGATCGCGAACCGCTTGCTGCGCGAATACGCGATCAATCTCGGCCTGTCGCCCGACTTCACCGTGCTCGACCGCGGCGATGCCGCCGACCTCATGGACGTGCTGCGACACGAGCGCGGCCTGTCCTCGCAGCGCCGCCGTTTTCCGCGCAAGGACGCCTGCCTCGCAATCTATTCGCATCGCGTCAACGGCCGGCGGCCGCTCGAGGACGTGCTGCACGAAGGCTGGCCCTGGTGCGAGGAATGGACGCTCGAGCTTACCGGGCTGTTTCGCGCGTACGCCGAGCGAAAGCAAGCGCACGCGGTGCTCGACTACGACGACCTGCTGCTCTACTGGCATGCGCTGATGCAGGAGCCGGAACTCGCGCGCGCCGTGGGGTCGCGTTTCGATCACGTGCTCGTGGACGAGTACCAGGACGTCAACCAGCTCCAGGCGGACATCGTGCTCGCGCTCAAGCCGGGCGGAGCGGGCGTGACGGTGGTCGGCGACGATGCCCAGGCGATCTATTCGTTCCGCTCGGCCTCGGTCGAGAACATCCTCGAGTTCCCGGGCCGCTGCGACCCGCCGGCGGAGGTCATCGCGCTCGAGCGCAACTACCGCTCGGCGCAGCCGGTGCTCGATGCAGCGAATGCGCTGATCGGCGGCGCCGCGCGCGGCTATCGCAAGACACTGGTCGCGGCGCGTGGCGCAGGCCTCCGGCCTCTGCTCGTGACCGTGCAGGACGACCGCCAGCAGGCGGACTACGTGATCCGATCGGTGCTGCGCCGTCGCGAGGAGGGCACCCCGCTCGCGCGCCAGGCCGTGCTGTTCCGGAGCAGCGACCACAGCGACTGGCTCGAGGTCGAGTTGATGCGCGCGAACATTCCCTACGTGAAGTACGGCGGCCTGAAATTCCTGGAAGCCGCGCACGTCAAGGACCTGCTGGCGATCCTGCGCTGGGCCGGCAATCCGCGTAACGGCATCGCCGCGTTTCGCGTGCTGCAACTGCTGCCCGGCATGGGCCCCGCCAACGCCGCACGCTGCTGGCAGTCGGTGGTCGAGGCAGGGCATTCGCTCGGCGCACTTGCGGGTTTCGCGGCGCCGGCAGCGGCCGCGGAATCCTGGCCGGCATTCGCCGCACTGATGGCCGCGCTCGCGCATCCTTCTGCTCCCTGGCCCGGCCAGGTCGGTGCCGTGCGTGCCTGGTACGAGCCGGAACTGACGCGACTCTACGAATCGCCGGGCGTGCGCGCCGCCGACCTCGAGATGCTCGAGCAGCTCGAGCCGCAGTACGCCGGCCGCGAAAGCTTTGTCACGGAACTCACGCTCGACCCGCCGTCCGCGAGCGGGGATCACTCGGGCCCGCCGCGGGTGGACGAGGACTATCTCGTGCTGTCGACGGTGCATTCCGCCAAGGGCCAGGAATGGGATGCCGTGCATGTGCTGAACGTCACCGACGGCAACTTTCCGAACGAATTTGCGACCGGCAGCCAGCCCGGCATCGACGAGGAGCGGCGCCTGCTCTACGTCGCAATGACGCGCGCACGCGACGAACTACACCTGATCGAACCGCTGCGCTACTACGTCACGCAGCAGGCGGCCCGGGGCGACCGGCATGTCTACGGCGCGCGCAGCCGGTTCCTCGACGATTCAGTGCTGGCCACGTTCGATTGCATCGGCTGGCCGGCGGAAACGGATGCACAGGCGCAGCCCGCACACGCATCCGCGATCCGGGTGGACGTCGCCGCGCGCTTGCGGGACCTCTGGTGACAAAACCGGACCGGGTTCAGCCGGCCCCGTCGAGCAGTTTGCGCAGCCCCTGACAGGTCGCCGCCGCTTCCGGTCCGACGATGAGGTGCAGGCTGGTCGGCGCGGGACGGGCGATCCCGCGCAGCGCGAGCGAACCGAGTGCTGCGAAATCAACGCCGGCGCCATCGCGCAGCGTAACGAGGATGCGCGTCGACGCCGGTTCGAGCGCCGCCACATTTCCGGCACCGCCGAGCGCCTGCAGCAGGCGGGCCGGCAGACCGGACGCCGCGCTTCCGGCCGCGCTGCGCAGCGCCGCGCGCAGTTCACCGGCGACCTGGTCCGCAATCGGTCCGAGCACGACCTGCAGCGAAGTCGCGGATGGCCGGACCATGCCGCGGGCGCCGAGAGCCTGGAGCGCCGCTTCATCGACCGCCGCCTGATCGGCCACTTCGAGGCGCAGGCGCGTCGTGCAGGCGTCCACGGAAACGAGATTTCCCGCGCCGCCGAGCGCCGCGATCATTGCGCCCGCCCGCCCGGATTCGGGCACGACCGGCGCATCCTGCGGCGCATCCGCTTCGCGGCCGGGCGTCTGCAGCGAGAACCGGCGGATGAAGAAACGGAAGGCGGCGTAGTAGACCAGGAAGTAGGCGAGTCCCACCGGCAGCAACAGCCACGGCCGCGTCGCCTGGCCGAAATTGATCACGTAGTCGAACAGGCCGGCAGAGAAGCTGAAGCCGAGGCGCACCTGCAGCACATCCATCAGCACCATCGCGAGTCCCGTCAGCACCGCATGCAGCGCGTAGAGCACCGGCGCCAGGAACATGAACGTGAACTCGATCGGCTCGGTGACGCCGGTCAGGAATGACGTCAATGCCATCGACGCCAGCAGTCCGCCCACTATGAGGCGGCGACCGGGTTTCGCGGCGTGGTACATCGCGAGGCAGGCGCCGGGCAGCCCGAACATCATCACGGGGAAGAATCCCGACATGAAGGCGCCGGCGGAAGGGTCGCCCGCGAAGAAACGGTTGAGGTCGCCGGTGACGCCGCCGTAGTCGCCCAGCAGGAACCAGGCGACGTTATTGATGATGTGGTGCAGGCCGGTGACGATGAGTACGCGATTGAGCGTGCCGTAGAGGAACAGTCCGAGACTCTCCGAGCCGAGCACCGCGTGGCTCAGCGCGTCCATGCCGCGTTCGAGGACCGGGAATCCGTAGCCGAAGGCGGCCGCGACGACGAGTCCCGCCACGCCGCTCGCGATCGGAACGAAGCGCCGCCCGCCGAAAAACGACAGGTAACTCGGCAACCGGATGTCGGAGTAGCGGTTGTAGAGGAATCCCGCGAGCACGCCGGAAATGATGCCGGCGGGCACGGAGAGCTTCGCGAGTTCGTGCGACCGATACGCGGCGGCGGCGAGTTCCCGGGCCTGGCCGGTAAAGTCCGCGAGCGCCTCGGGCGGCACGGCGATCAGGATTTCCGCGCCCCGCGTCGCCACCAGGTAACCGACGACGCTTGCGAGCCCGGCCGCGCCGTGGTTTTCGCGTGCGAGCCCGACCGCCACGCCGATGGCAAAGATGATCCCGAGGTTGGAGAACACGGCGCCCCCGGCCGCTGCCAGCATCGGGATGCCGAGCAAGTCGGGCTGGCCGAGCCGCAGGAGCAGTCCCGCGATCGGCAGCACCGCGATCGGCAGCATCAGTGCGCGGCCGAGTTGCTGCAGCACGTAGAAAAAATTCTTCATGCGTCCGGCCACTGCTCGCGAACCAGCGCGCGCACTTCGGCGGCCGACGAGAGTCCGAGCGCTCGCCCGGCGAGCGTGCGGCACTCCGCCAGCGTTCGGGTGCGGATCAGCGCCTTGATCTGCGGGATGGCGCCCGGCACGACCGAGAGCTCGTGCACCCCGAGACCCAATAGCAGCGGCACCGCGACCGGGTCCGAAGCGAGACCGCCGCAGACGCCGACCGGGCGCTTGTGCGCGACGGCGCCCGCAACGGTCATTGCGATCAGGCGCAGGACTGCGGGATGCAGGCCATCGAGTTGCGCGGCCAGGTCCGGGTGCCTGCGATCCATGGCGAGTGTGTACTGCGTCAGGTCGTTGGTGCCGATCGACACGAAGTCGGCGACTTCGCAGATCCGGTCGGCGATCACGGCAGCGGAGGGCGTCTCGATCATTGCACCGAGTGCAGGGCTACCGGCATTACCCGACAGGGGGGCGAGCTCCTCGACCAGCGCACGCACGCGCAGGATTTCGGCGGGCTCGTTCACCATCGGCAGCATCAGCCGGCAATGCGTCAATGGGCGTACCGACAGCACCGCTTCGAGCTGCGCGCGCAGCAGTTCCGGCTGCCGCAGGCTCGCGCGCAGCCCGCGCAGACCCAGGGCCGGATTGTGTTCGCGCGGCATGGCGAGATAAGGGAGGGTCTTGTCGTCGCCGACATCGAGACTGCGGATCACGACCGGCCGGCCCGCGAACGCATCGACGACCCGCTGGTATTCCGCGGCCTGGAACGCGGTATCCGGAGCGGTGCGGCGTTCGAGGAACAGGAACTCGGTGCGCAGGAGCCCGCAGCCCTCGGCGCCGCGCGCGACCGCGTCTGCCGCCTCGGCGGCCGAACCGAGGTTGGCGAACACTTCGATACGCGCGCCGTCGGCCGTCACGCAATCGGTGCGGGCCGTTTCGTTGTCGGCGGCTTCCCGCTCGCGACGGCGCCGGAGCGACCGTTCGGCGGCGGCGAGATCGGCCGGCGGCGGATCGACCTGCAGGACGCCGATGTCCGCATCGAGCAGCAGCGCCGTGCCCGGAGCGATCCGGAGCAGGCTCGGACCCAGGCCGACCAGCATCGGCTTGCCCATGGCGGCCGCCAGGATCGCGACATGCGAGGTCGCGCCGCCGCGGGCCGTGCCGATGCCGGCGAGTTTTTCCGCGTCGAGCGCGATCAGTTGCGAGGGCAGCAGCTGGTCCGCCAGCACGATCGCGCGATCAGGAAGCTGCTGGGCCGCGCCCGGCGCATCGCCCGCGAGCGCCGCCAGCACCTGTGACTCCAGGTCGAGGAGGTCGTCGACGCGTTCCGCGAGCCGCGGATCATCCAGATCGCGGAGCGCATTCGCGCTGGAACGGATGGCGCTCCGCCAGGCGAAGCCGGCGCTCTGGCCTTGCCCGATCAAAGCGGTCGCGGCCTCGGCGAGGGCCGGGTCGTCGAGAAACTCGAGGTGCGCCGCCAGGATTTCCTGGCGCGGTCCGCTCGCGCCCGCTGCCATGGCCGCGAGCGCTTCGCGCACCGCGGCGAGCGCACGGGCGAGTTCTGCGCCCTCGCGCACGGCACCGGAGCCGGATTCGGCGACCTCCCGCTCGCGCCGTGTGATGGTCGCGGCCACGCCGAGTGCCAGCCCGCGTGCGGCCACGACGCCCGTGAGAATCGCGCCCGCCAGCGGCGGCGGAGCGGCGCCGGCGGCGGTGGCCGCAGCGGCACCCGCTTCGGCCCGGCCGATCAGCGGCTCGAGCGCATCGAGCGCCGCCTGCGCATCGGCGCCCACGGCCTCGAGCACGACGGGATCGTCGCAGCGCAGGCCGAGCGACATCAGGGATACGGCGCTCCGCGCGTTCGCGCGCCGCCCGTGGGCCAGCACGATGACTTCGGCATCGAAATTCCGGACGCCGTGCGCGACCAGCGCGGCCGGTCGCGCGTGGAGTCCATGCGGAAGCGTCACGCGCAGCCGCCGCGTCAGTGCGTTTCCCTTCGGCACTCGGCTGGTGGAGCGGGCGGCGGCGACGGGCCGCAACTCCATGAGAAAGTCGCCTGCCGCGATCGCCTGTCCGGACTGCCGGCGCACGATCTCGAATCCCTCACCATTCGTGACGATCAGCGGCGTGACGAGGCTCGTGGCCCGCCGAGCAATCGAGTCGAGATCGAAACGCAGTAGCAGGTCGCCCGACCGCACGCGCTTTCCTGCTGCGGCAAGCGCTTCGAATCCCTGGCCCTTCAAGCCGACCGTGTCGATGCCGACATGGAGCAACAGCTCGGCCCCGTTGTCGGCGCGCAGCGTCACCGCGTGGCGCGTCGGCGCGATCGACAGCAATTCGCCGTCGCAGGGCGCACGCAGTTCATTCCCGGTCGGGTCGATCGCCAGGCCGTCGCCGAGCATGAGACCTGCGAACACTGCGTCCGGCACCTCGGCGAGCGTCAGCGCCCATCCGGAGACCGGTGCGGTCAGCAGGCCGTTTGAAGCCGGCGCCGTCATTCAACGAGCTCGATCGAGTCGATCGCCCACATCGGGTCAATCCCGCGGCCCGTGAATGTGAGGCAGAGATCGTGTCGTCCGGCGCGCGCGGCAAGAGTCGCGGCGGGCAGGCGCGTGACGCCGGTATTGCCGACGGCAGGCGCGAGTGGCAGCACCGCGAGCGGCTCCCCGGCGCAACCGTCAACACGGATTTCGAGTTCGCCCTGCGCGCTCCGCGGCGGCCCCAGACGGATCGCATCGCGGTCCTTGCCGATCTGGAAGTTGAACGGGAATTGCCCGACCGTCGCCACGATCGAGGTGATGCCCGTCAGGTCCGCATCCTCGAAGATCCAGCAGGGTTCCATGATGTCGACCAGGAAGACCGCGCGCTCGCCGCCGACGGGCGCGTCATCCTCGAGATTCAGCACCAGCTTGTCGCTGCAGGTCTTCAGTTCCTGGCTCCGGCGCCGCCGCGCCGGCAACGGAGAGGGCGCGCGGAATTCCGTGTCCGCATACGCGTATCCGAGTGCGCGGTACCACGCGGTCGCGGACTGGAGCCGCGTGCGAAAGTCGGCGAAATCCAGCCGCCCGGGCGGCGACCAGCCGAGCTCGGCGAGCGCGGCGGCGCGCGGCACGGCCATCCACTGCACGCGTTCTTCGGTGCGCATGTGCTCGGTCCACAGGTTCACTTGCACGCCCAGTATGTGATGGCGCTGCCCTTCCGCAAGCGTGTCCGGCATCGGATTGAAGCGATAGATGTCTTCGAGGCGGATCACGCGGCCGCGACCGGGCGGCTCCGCGGTTCCCGCGCCCTGGCGATTGTCGAGGTACAGCGTCGGCCAAGGGCTGAGGACGGCGTCGTGGCCCGCTGCCGCGGCCGCGAGCGCGCCTTCGATTCCGCGCCAGGACATGACCGTCGCATCCGGCGCCAGTCCGCCTTCCAGGATTTCGTCCCAGCCGATCAGCCGCCGGCCCTGAGCGGACAGGAACCGGCCGACGCGCTGGATGAAGTAACTCTGCAGCGCATGCTCATCGGCGATCCCGCGCTCGCGCATCAGCTGCTGGACCCGCGGCGACGCATGCCATTGGTCCTTGACGGCTTCATCGCCGCCGACGTGGATATATTCCCCCGGGAATAGCTCGAGCACTTCGCGCAGGACGTCTTCCATGAACGCGAACGTCCGATCTTCGACATTGAACAGGTTCGGATAGATGCCCCAGTCCGCGGGAACGGCGGAATGTTCGGGACCCTCGACGCCGAGCCAGGGGTAGGCGACGAGCGCAGCGGTCGCGTGTCCGGGCACGTCGATCTCCGGGACGATCGTGACGTTTCGCTCCGCTGCATGGCGCACGATGCGACGCACGACGTCCTGCGAGTAGTAGCCGCCGTAGAGTTCCGTTGCGCCCGCCGGCACGCGCCAGGCGCCGACTTCGGTCAATCGCGGGTACTTCCGGATCTCGAGGCGCCAGCCCTGATCGTCGGTCCGGTGCCAGTGCAGGACATTGAGCTTGTGCAGTGCC
>JANNKZ010000487.1:0-3438 GCA_031396515.1 Gammaproteobacteria bacterium | reverse complement strand
TCAAGCGCGCGCTCGAGGTGCACGAGTTGAAGAACGGCGAGGACTATTTCCTCGCGGCTTTCCTGGTCGGCGCCTACCAGGAGACGCTCGGCGACCTGCACAACCTGTTCGGCGACACCCACGTCGTGCACATCCGCCAGGACGACGAGCACGGTTGGTGGATCGAGGAGACCGTCAAGGGCGACAGCGCGAGCACGGTCCTCGGTTACATGCAGTACGACACCAGCGAGCTCTATCCGCGTTTCGCGCGCGACTGCGAGCGCGCGATGCGCGACGGCCGCCTGTCGGTGGCCGAGGGCCAGGCGCTCAAGCGTTTCTACGAGTCGGAACTCGCCGGCTACACCTATCTCGAACCTGACGGAGCAAGCTAATGAACATGCGAAACCTAATGTCCGCCGCCCTGCTCGGGGCATTTTCTGCAATCGCCGTGGCCGCCGAGCTGCCTGTGACCGACGCCGCGACCTCCGCCGCGCTCGACCGCGCGCTCGCGGGCGACCACCGAAGCGATGCGAACCGCGCGCGCGACGCGTGGCGGCATCCGAAGGAAACGCTCGAGTTCTTCGGCCTGCGCCAGGACATGACTGTCATGGAAGTCTGGCCGGGCGGCGGCGCCTGGTTCACCGAAGTGCTGGCGCCTGTTTTACGCGAAAAAGGCAGGTTGATTCTCGCGAGCTGGGACCCGAAGTCGGAGAGCAAGTACGTACAGGAGAATTCGAAGAAGCTCGCCGCGAAGCTGGCCGAGCGCCCGGACCTCTATGACCGCGTCACGATGGCCGCGCTGCAGAACCCGAACGAGTTGAAGCCCGTGCCGGACGGAAGCGTCGACATGGTCCTCACCTTCCGGAATATCCACAGCTGGATGGGCAGCGACGCCGCCGAGGAAATGTTCGCCGCGATGTTCGCCGCGCTGAAGCCGGGCGGCATCCTGGGTGTCACCGAGCACCGCGCCAGAAGTGACGAGCCGCAGGACCCCAAGGGAAAGTCCGGCTACGTGCGCACTGACTATGCGATCGCGCTCGCGAAGGCCGCCGGCTTCGAGCTGGTCGGCGAGAGCGAGGTCAATGCGAACCCGAAGGACACGAAGGACCACCCGAACGGCGTCTGGTCGCTGCCGCCGACGCTGCGCGGCGGCGACGTCGACCGCGAGAAATTCGTCGCGATCGGCGAGAGCGACCGCTTCACGCTGAAGTTCCGCAAGCCGGACTGAGGATGTCTCGACTGACGCCGATCGAAGAATGGCGTGGCGTCGATGAGAGGACATTCCGGGACGAGATCGTCACCCGGTATCGCCCGGCGGTGTTGCGCGGCCTGGTCGGCGACTGGCCGGCCGTGCAGGCGGCGCGCTCGCCCGAGGGCGCCAGCCGCTACCTGACCGGCTTCGACAACGGTCACCCGGTGGACGCGATCCTGATGCCGCCGGAAGCGTGCGGCCGGATCGCCTACAACGAGACGATGGACGGGTTCAATTTTGCCCGCAGCCGCCTGCCGGTGTCCGCCATCGTCGAGCAGCTATCGCGCTACGCGCTGTTCGAGAATCCCCCGTCGGTCGCCGTGCAGAGCGCGCTGATTCCCGACTGCCTGCCGGGTTTCGCCGCAGAAAACCGCCTGCCGATCCTGGATCCGGCGGTGGCTCCGCGGCTCTGGCTCGGAAACCGCGTCACGGTGCCGGCCCATTTCGACGAGTCGGACAATATCGCTTGCGTCGTGGCGGGCCGGCGGCGCTTCACGCTGTTCCCGCCGGAGCAGGTTGCAAACCTGTACATCGGGCCGCTCGACTTCGCGCCGACCGGCGCAGCGATGAGCCTGGTGCCGTTCGCCGAGCCCGATCTCGAACGGTTTCCGAAATTCCGCGACGCACTCGCCGCCGCCTGCACGGCGGATCTCGGGCCGGGCGACGCGATCTTCATCCCGACCTTGTGGTGGCACCACGTCGAATCGCTCGACCCGAAGCTCAACCTGCTGGTGAACTACTGGTGGAACGGGACGCTCAGCGACGTGGCGAGGACGGCGTCGGGCATGGAGTGCCTGTTGCATGCGCTCGTGAACCTGCGGCCCATGCCGCCGGACCTGCGCCGCGCCTGGGCGGCCCTGTTCCATCATTATGTGTTCGACGCGAGCGACGACGATTTTTCCTACCTGCCGCCGCACCGGCGCGGCCTGCTCGCGGGCTCGTCGCCGGAAGCCGCACAGAAGATCCGGAAGCTGCTGATCGCGAGACTCCAGCGCTGAGCCTCAGCCGGTCGCGCGCCCGTCGATCCAGGTTTCCAGCACTTCCAGCCCGTCGTCGACCAGCACCAGGTTCGCGCGGTAGCCCGGCGCGATCCGCCCGAGTTCGTGACCGAGCCCCAGGAATTCGGCCGGATAGCGGCTCGCCATGCGCGCCGCGACCGGCAGCGGGAGGCCCAGGAGTTCGACGGCGTTTCGGACCGTGGCGGCCATGTCGATGTCCGAGCCCGCGAGCGTGCCATCCTCGTCCACCAGCACGCCGTCCATGACCGAGATCGTGCGGCCCTGCAGGGTGAACGACTTCTGCGGCGCACCCACGCTCGGCATGGCGTCCGTGACCAGCATGAACCGGTCGTGGCGCGTGCAGCGCAGGGCAATGCGCAGCACCCCCCGGTCCACGTGCCGTCCGTCCACGATGATCCCGCACCAGCTGTCCTGATCGTCGAGCGCGGCCCCGACGACACCGGGCTCGCGACCCGTGAGCTGCGACATCGCGTTGAAGAGATGCGTGAAACCCGTGAGTCCGTGCTGCAAGGCGATGCGGATCTCGCGATAGGTGGCATTGGTATGGCCGGCGGACACGACGACGCCCGCCGCCGCCAGTTTTGCGATGATGTCGGGCGTCGTCATCTCCGGCGCCAGTGTGACTAGCGTCCGGCCTCCCTTCAGCGAGGTCAGCAGCCCGATCGCGCCTTCATCGAGCCCGCGCAGTTTCTCGGAATTGTGCACGCCCTTGCGCACGACATTGAGGAACGGGCCTTCGATATGGATGCCGAGGACACCGGGAACGCCGGCCGCGATGGCGGCGCCCACGGCTTCGAGCGCGCGCGCGACGACGTGCAGGTCGTCGCTAATCAGCGTCGGCAGGAAACCCGTCGTGCCAAATTGCCGGTGCGCCCTGCCGATCTCGCGGATGGCGTCGACCGTCGGCTCCGCATTGAACAGCACGCCGGCGCCGCCGTTGACCTGCGTGTCGAGAAAACCGGGGAGCAGCAACTTGCCGCCGAGGTCGCGACGCAGGGCGGCACGGACCCGCGGGTCGTCGTCGGCGACAACATCGGCGATGCGGTCGCCGTCCAGCAGCACGGCCCTGCCCTCCTCGATGTCCGAATCGCCAAGCAGGCGGCCGTTGACCAGCGCGACCGGCATCAGACAGTCTCCGTGATCTTTTGCAGATGCGGCGGGTGATCGGGGTCGCGGCCGCGCGCCGCG
>JANNKZ010000483.1:0-7258 GCA_031396515.1 Gammaproteobacteria bacterium | reverse complement strand
ACTTGCACCGGTGAGTCGATGTCCACGAGCCGCTCGATCTCGGTGCGGCCGTGCGAGGGTGCCACGGTCGTGCTCCACAGCAATTCGCCGGTCGCGAGCGTGACGGCGGAAACCTTGCCGTTGTCGAATCCGGCCACCACCATGTCGCCGCTGATGACCGGCGCGCCGTTGCCGCGAAGCGTCAGGCGCGGCACCTGTTGTTCATATACCCAGGCTTCCTTGCCATCCGCGACGCGCAGTCCGCGCAGGCGTCCGTCCACCGTGCGCACGACGGCGATTCCGCCGGCGAGCACCGGTGCGGCGAGCACTTCGCCGCCGACCGCGGCACGCCAGCGTTCCACGCCCGTGTCGAGCGCGAGCGCGATGACATCGCCGTCGGAGGTGCCGGCCACGACGAGCCCTTCGCCCGCCGCGGGACCGCCGGACAGTGGCAGTTCAGTTTTGCTGCGCCACAATTCCCGTCCGCTCTCGAGTTCCAGCGCCTGGATGTCGCCGCCGTGACCGGCGACGTAGACGCGGCCGTCCGCGACCGCCGGGCGCAGCCCGAGCCGCAGCACGTCGTCGCCACCCTTGGCATCGACATTCCAGACCTGCGTGGTTTGCAACAGCGGCTTGAAGTCGACGAGTTCCGCGGGCGGCGCGACTTCTTTTTCCTTCTTGCAGCCGGCCGCCAGGAGCGCGATTGCGACCAGGCAGACGAGACGATGAATGCGCATGCCTTACTCCGGTGCCGGCGCGGGTGTTGCGGCCGGCACAGGTGCCGTCGCTGCTGCCGCCGACAGTTCGTCGATTTTCAGGCCCAGGAGTTCCGCATCCACCAGGCTGTCGTCCACGGTCGGCGCCTCGATCGAGCCCTGTGCCCTGCGATACGCGGCGAGCGCCCCCGCCGTATCGCCGCGCGCCATCAATACGTCGCCGCGCAGTTCCTCGACCCGCGCTTCGGTCGACGGCTGGCGCGCCGCCTCCAGTGTCGCGAGCGCCTCGTCGTGCTTCCCCTGCGCAAGCTGCACGCGGGCGAGGCGCAGCTGCGCAACGACCCGCAGGTCGGGATCCTTCGAATCCCTGGCGACGCCCGCCAGCCGAGACTCGGCCTGGACGAAATCGCTGCCCTCGACGTCCAGGCGCGCGAGCACGAGCGCCGCCTGATCCGCGTACGGCGTGCCGCGATAGTCGGTCGTGATCTCGCCGCCGATCTTGAGGCCCTCGGCGCGGTTGTCCTGCGACAGGGCCTCGAGCATCGCCGTGAAGCGCGCCTCGGCCGCCAGCGACTTCTCCGTCTGCTCGGACTGCCACCAGCGGTAGCCGTACCAGCCGCCGGCGACCAGCAGGACGCCGGCCGCCATCCAGATCCAGTTCGCGGCCAGCCAGTGCCGGAGCTGCTCGGCCTGTTCACGTTCCGACAGATACTCGTCGACCATCGTCCTTACCCCGTCTTTCCCGACCGTTGCAGCAGTGCGGCGATCCGCGCCGGCAATTCGTCCCAGCCGCATTCCTGCTGCGGCGCCTCGTCGCGCAGCGGCTTCACCGCTGCGATGCGCCGTCCTGCCTCGTCGTCACCGATGATGAGCGCGATCGCGGCGCCGCTCTTGTCGGCGCGCTTCATCTGCGCCTTGATGCCGCCGCCGCCCAGGTTCGCCTGCACGCCGGTACCCGGCATCGCCTCGCGCAGCCGGTCCGCAAGGGCGAGACCCGCACGCTCCGCGGCATCGCCCGCCAGCACCAGGAACACGGCCGGACAGCTGGCCGCCACATCCGTGCGCATTGCCTGCAACAGGCTCACGATGCGCTCGATGCCGAGGGCCCAGCCGATGGCCGGCGTAGGCTCGCCGCCCAGTTGTTCGACCAGTCCATCATAACGGCCGCCGGAGCAGACGGCATCCTGTGCGCCGAGCGCGTCGGTCGTCCACTCGAATACCGTGCGCGTGTAGTAATCGAGTCCGCGTACGAGCCGCGGGTCCACCACGTGCGCGATACCGCAACCGTCGAGCAGCTCGCGGAAGCGAGCGAAGTGCGCGCGCGACTCGGCGTCCAGGTGATCGGTCAGCGCCGGCGCCTCGGCAATGACCGTGGCGAGCGCCGGATTCTTCGAATCGAGGATCCTGAGCGGGTTCGACTCGAGCCGGCGCTGGCTGTCCGCATCGAGGTCACCCCGGCGCGTCTCGAGATAGCGCTGCAACAGCGCGCGATACTGCCGGCGCGAATCCGGCGTCCCGAGCGAGTTGACCTTGAGCCGGATGCCGCCGAGGCCGAGCTTGCGCCAGAGACGCGCGGCGACCTGGATCACTTCGACGTCGACGTCCGGGCCCGCATAGCCGAAGGCCTCGCAGTCGATCTGGTGGAACTGGCGGTAACGCCCCGCTTGCGGGCGTTCGTAGCGAAACATCGGCCCCGCGGTCCACAGCCGCTGCTTCTGGTTGTGCAGGAGCCCGTGCTCGATGGCTGCGCGCACCAGGCCGGCGGTCGCCTCGGGCCGGAGCGCGAGCCAGCCGCCGCCGCGGTCTTCGAACCGGTACATCTCCTTCTCGACGATGTCCGTGTGCTCGCCGATCGAGCGCTGGAACAGGTCCGCCTGCTCGAGCAGCGGCACGCGCATTTCCTGGTAGCCGAATTCGGCGAAGAGCTCGCGCGCGGCGCGCTCGACGAGCTGCCAGTAAGGCATCTCATCGGCGAGCAGGTCGTTCATGCCGCGGACGGCCTGGAGCTTGTTGACCATCGTCAGGAACCGTTTGCTTTCGACCACCACCAGAACGCCGCGACCAGCACCAGTGCGAGGGCAATCGCCGCGAGCGGCCAGCCCCAGCTCGTCCGGCTCCGCCGCTGCGGCCGCAGGTCGAGCGCCGGCAGGAAGCTCGGCTCCGGAATCTCGCCCGCCTCGAAAGCCGCCATGATCTCGGCTTCCGGCACGCCGACCAGGAGCGCGTAATTGCGCAGGTGCCCCTTCGCGAATACCGGCGCGCCGAGCAGCGCGAGGCGATCCTCCTCGAGCGCGAGCACGAGCGCCGCGTTCAGCCGCAGACGTTCGGCGACGTCCTCGATGGCAAGCCCGCTGGCCTCGCGGGCGATCCGCAGGCGCGCGCCCGGCGACGCTCCGCTGCCGCGCGGACTCATCCCGTGTTCCGGCGTTCCATGTCGTCGAGCACCCGCAGCTGCACGGAACCGGGGAACTCCTTGCGCAGCCGTTCGCTGAAGACGGCCGCGGCGGCCCGGTCCTTGAGCGCCATTTCGATCTGGTGGCCGAGCAGCAGCGCATCGGCGGTCGCGGGCGCGGTCGCGAGGAAGCGCTCGATGAACGCGCGCGCCTGCAGATGGTTGCCACGGTCGTGCATGACGCCCGCGAGTTGCACGTAGGTTTCCGGATACACGGATTTCACGGCCAGCGCCTGGCGCAGGTAGCGCTCGGCGCGGTCGAGTGCACCGGCGCTGCGCGCGCAGACGCCCGCATTGGTATAGGCCACCTCGGGCGTGCGGTAGACCGGATTGTTCGCCGCCTTCAGGAACATCTCCTCGCCCTTCTTGTGGTCCTTGTGGCGGCACAGGAAGGCACCGAGCGAGTTCTGCGCCTCGGGGCTGGTCGCATCGGCGCGCAGGGCCAGGCGAAAATGTTTCTCCGCCCGCTGGGTGTTCTGCAGTCTCTCGAACACCACGCCGGCTGCGAGCTGCACCGACAGGTCGCGCGGATTCTGCACCAGCGCCTTCTCGATCTTTTCCTGCGCCGCCTGCAACTGCTCGCGCTTCATGTATTCGATCGCAAGGCGCGCGTTGATCTTGCCGGCCTCGAGGATCGGATCGGGCGATGGGGCCGTGGATTGCGCCGCGGCCGGCCAGGCGACGAGCGCCGCCACCGCCATCGCGGCGAGACCGAGCGCCTTCATGCGCGCACCGCGAGCCGCACCAGCTTGCTCCCGAGTCGCACTTGCGTGCGGTCCAGCACCTGGCCGCGGAGCTGCCCGCAGGCCGCGTCGATTTCGTCACCACGGGTCCGTCTCACAGTCGCCATGACGCCTCCCTGCACCAGCAGGTCGCGAAAATGCCGGATCGCCTCGGTGGGCGAACGGCGGTACTTCGTGCCCCGGAAAGTGTTGAACGGAATGAGGTTGACTTTGGCGTGATGACCGCGCAGCAGCCGCGCCAGTTCCCGCGCCTGCTCGGGCCGGTCGTTGACGCCGTCCAGCATCGTGTATTCGAACGTCACGCTGCGCCCGTTCTGGCGATCGAGATAGTGCCAGCAGGCCGCGAGCAGTTCGGCGATCGGGTGCTTGCGGTTGATCGGCACGAGTTCGTCACGCAGGCGGTCGTTCGGCGCGTGCAGGGATACCGCGAGCGCGACATTGCAATCCTCGGCCAGCCGGTAGATCTGCGGCACGAGTCCGGAGGTGGACAGCGTCACGCGCCGGCGCGAGAGGTCGTAGCCGAAGTCGTCCATCATGAGCTGCATCGCCGGCAGCACGTTGCGGTAGTTTGCGAGCGGCTCCCCCATACCCATCAGCACGACATTCGTGATAATGCGATCGCCGTCCGGGTCGCGACCCAACTCGCGGTTGGCGAGCCACACCTGCCCGATGATCTCGGCAGCCGTCAGGTTGCGGTTGAAGCCCTGGGCACCGGTCGCGCAGAAGGAACAGTCGAGCGCGCAGCCGATCTGGCTCGAGATGCAGAGCGTGCCGCGGCCCGGCTCCGGGATGTACACGGTCTCGATGACCTGGTCGGAACCGGTCGCGCCCGGCATCCGCAGCAGCCACTTGCGCGTGCCGTCGGCCGCGATCCGGTCGGCGACGATCTCGGGCACGGTGACCTGCGCGCGTTCCGCGAGTTCCGCGCGGAAATCCTTCGCGAGGTCGGTCATGCGGGCAAAATCGGATTGGCCGCGGCGGTAAATCCACTTGAGGAGCTGGCGCGCGCGGTAGGGCTTCGCGCCGAAGGCGCCGACGAACGCCTCGAGCTCGGGACGCGTCATCCCGAGCAGGTTCGTGCGGTCTGCCGGCGCGGTCATCGCGATGCGCCTAGCGCGTCCGCGCGCAGAGCGCGGTCTCGGCGAAGAAATAAGCGATCTCGCGCGCCGCGTTCTCGGCGCTGTCCGAGCCGTGCACGACGTTTTCCTCGATGCTGGTCGCGAGATCGGCGCGAATCGTCCCGGGCGCCGCTTGCTTCGGATCGGTGGCGCCCATGATGTCGCGGTGACGTGCGACTGCGGAATCGCCCTCGAGCACCTGGACCATCACCGGACCGGAGGTCATATACGCGCAGAGGTCGCGGAAGAACGGGCGCTCCCGGTGAACGGCATAGAAGCCCTCGGCCTGGCCGCGGGTCAGGTGCATCATCCGAGCGCCGATGATCCGTAGCCCCGCGCTCTCGAAGCGCCGATAGACGTCGCCGATGAGATTGCGGCTCACGCCGTCGGGCTTGACGATGGACAGGGTGCGTTCTACCGGCATGGGTTCCTCGCGTTCGGATGGGGTCTGGCGGGCGCGCGCATTCTACCGCCCGCGAAGCCGTCGCGGCAATCGCAATGAGCACGGAAGTGCCCGTTTCGCAAGGAAAAATCAGACGCTGAAGCTTTCTCCGCAACCGCACTCGCCGCGCACGTTCGGGTTCCGGAACCGGAAGGCTTCGTTGAGGCCGTGGCGCACGAAATCGACCTCGGTGCCGTCGATCAGGCTGAGGCTGTCGGGGTCGACCAGGACTTGGACGCCCTGACTGTCGAACACCCGGTCGCCGGACTTGATGGCGTCCGCGTAGTTGACGACGTAGGCGAAGCCGGAGCAGCCGGTCTTACGTACCGCGAGGCGCAACCCGATGCCGCGGCCCCGTTCGGAGAGGAAGTGCCGGACCCGGTCCGCCGCGGCGGGCGTGAGCGTGATGGCCATGTTCAACGGCATTGTACCGCACGCGCCGCCGCGAGCAGCGCGGTGGCGGCGTCCTCGACCACCAGCAATCGGCCTAGTTTTTCGGCGGGCGCGCCGAGCGCCTGCTGCAATTCGCGCGCGGCGAGCGGTGCCGCGTCTGCGAGCGCGGACCCGCAGAGGCCTGCCGCAGTTCGCGCGGCCCCCGCCAGCACATGCGGGCAGCCCCAGGCCCGGTACTCGCAGGCCAGCAGGCGGCCAGCGCCCACCCTGGCGTCAAAGCGCACCCACGCGCCGCGCTCGGGTGCGGCGACCTCGCCCGTGACAGCAACGCCCTCTCCCGCGGTCCGCTCGACGGTCCCCGGGAGCCGATCGAATAGTGCGAGCACTTCGACCGAATAGCGGGGCGCCGAAGTGCTCACGCGATGCGCTCAATGGCGCCGGGCGGCAGCGCCGCGCGGAGCCGCTGCACGCTCGCGACCAGCCAGGCGGCGGCGCGGTCGATTTCGTCTTCCGTCGTCTGCCGGCCGAGGCTCAGCCGAAGTGAGGCCTGGATCGCAAGGTCGGACAGCCCGAGCGCGCGGAGCACATAGGAGGGCTCCGCCGAGGCGGAACTGCAGGCCGCGCCGCTCGACACGGCGACCGCGCCGTCGAGCGCGAGCAGCAGACTCTCGCCCTCGATGCCGGCGAAACCGACGTTCAGGATGCCGGGCACCGTCGGCTCCGCAGCGCCGTTCCGCCAGATCGGCGCCGCTGCCTGGAGCGCCCGCCATAGCCGCTCGCGCAGCGCCCGGATGCGCTCGCCCTCCCTCTCCAGTTCGGCACGGGCGCGACGGCAGGCCGCGCCAAATCCGGCGATCTGGTGGGTAGGCAGCGTGCCCGAGCGTAGCCCGGACTCGTGCCCGCCGCCGAACTGCAGCGGCCGCAGCGCGGGACGCGGACGGCGGCGCACGTAGAGCGCGCCGATGCCCTTAGGGCCGCCGAGTTTGTGCGCGCAGAAGCTGAGGAGCGCGCAGCCGCTCGCGACCGCATCGACCGGAATTTTTCCGGCGCTCTGCGCGGCATCGACGTGGAGCGCGACGCCGCGCTCGTTGCAGAGCGCGGCAAATGCCGCGACGTCATTCAGCACGCCGGTCTCGTTGTTGGCATGCATGAGCGAAACGAGCGCCGTGTCCGCGTTGAGGGCAGCGGCAAGGTCGGCCGCGGCGATCGCGCCGTCCGCTTGCGGCGCGAGCCACGTGATGCGGAACCCCTCGCGTTCGAGCTGGCGACAGGCGTCGATGCCGGCGCGATGCTCGACGCGCGAGGTCACCACGTGGCGCGACCCGCGCGGCGGCCCGCGCGCGGCGCCGCCAATCGGCCGGGTTTAGCGCACGGGTGCGCCGGGGGTGGATACAAATGTTTAGGGAGGCGCCAGG
>JANNKZ010000457.1:0-5256 GCA_031396515.1 Gammaproteobacteria bacterium | reverse complement strand
GGGGAATTCCTGGTCGAGGATGCGGCTGATCTCCGCATCCACGCGATCGCGGAACATCGCGAGCAGGAATCCGAGCCTGGCGTCGAGCACGATCTCCTTCTTGCCGAGCGTGACCGTGCCGCTGACGTTCGCGTGCTCGATCGAGAGCACGTCGCCTTTCCACGCGCACTCGGCCTCGAATTTCTTGGCGAGCGCCTCGGCCATACGATCGACGCGCTGGCGCGCGACCTTGGCGCTGAAGTCATGCGAGCGGCGCAAGTGGATGCGGCTCATTGCCGAAGCATAGCCCGCCAGCCAATGTCTCGGCGGAACTGCATGCCCGGGAAGGACAGCTTGTCGATGAGCGCATACGCGGCGCGCTGCGCCTGCGCGACGCCGTCGCCGAGTCCGACCGCGCAGAGCACGCGTCCGCCCGAGGTCACGACACGGCCCGCGTCCTCGCGCGTGCTGGCATGGAATACCTTGCCGGGCAGGCGCGCGGCCAGGTCGAGTCCCGCGATCGCATCGCCGGCGCGCGGCTCGTCCGGATAGCCGCCGGCCGCGACCACGACGCCGAGCGCCGCACGTGGATCCCAATCGGCCCGCACCTGATCCAGCCGCCCGGCAAGAGCGGCCTCGCACAGCACGGTGAGATCGCTCGTGAGACGCGCAAGGACCGGCTGCGTTTCCGGATCGCCGAAGCGGCAATTAAACTCCAGCACATTCGGCGTGCCGTCGGCGGCGATCATCAGCCCGGCGTACAGGAATCCCGTGTAGGGCATGCCTTCCGCGGCGAGGCCCGCGAGCGTCGGTGCGATCACCTCGCGCATGATGCGCTCGTGCAGTTCCGGCGTGACGACCGGTGCCGGCGAATAGGCGCCCATGCCGCCGGTGTTCGGGCCGGCATCGCCGTCGAACAGGCGCTTGTGATCCTGCGAGGTCGCGAGCGGCAGCACGTGCAGGCCGTCGGCCATGACGATGAAACTCACTTCCTCGCCTTCGAGGAATTCCTCGACCACGACCGTGCGGCCGGCGTCGCCGAAGGCGCCCGCGAACATCTGGCTCACGACGGCGACAGCTTCATCCGTCGTGGCCGCGATGATCACGCCCTTGCCGGCGGCAAGGCCGTCGGCCTTGACGACGATCGGCGGGCGCTGCGCGCGGATGGCCGCGGGATCGAAATCATCTTGCGTGAATACCGTGTAGCGGGCGGTCGGGATGCCGTGGCGGGCGAGGAAGTCCTTGGTAAATCGCTTGCTGCCCTCGAGCCGCGCTGCCAGCCGGGACGGCCCGAAGCAGGCGAGCCCTGCGGACTGGAATTCGTCGACGACGCCCGCGACCAGCGGGCCCTCCGGCCCGACGATCGTCAGCTCGACGCCTTCTTTCCGTGCGAGCGAGACGAGGCCCGGGATGTCGGTCGCGGCGACCAAGACATTCCGGCATTTGGCCTCGGTCGCGGTGCCGGCATTACCCGGCGCGACCAGCACTTCGCTCACGCGCGGTGACTGCGCGAGTTTCCAGGCGAGGGCATGCTCGCGGCCGCCGCCGCCGATGACGAGGACTTTCATGGCGCGCTCAATGGCGGAAGTGCCGCATGCCGGTGAAGACCATTGCGACGTCGCGCTCGTCCGCGGCGGCGATGACCTCAGCGTCTCGCAGCGAACCGCCCGGCTGGATCACCGCGCGAACGCCGTGCTCGAGCGCGGCGTCGAGCCCGTCGCGGAATGGAAAGAACGCGTCCGAGGCCATGACGCTTCCGGCGACTTCGAGTTTCGCGTCAGCCGCCTTCATGGCGGCGATGCGCGTCGACACCACGCGGCTCGTCTGGCCCGCACCGATGCCGATCGTCCGTCTGTTTTTGACGAACACGATCGCGTTCGACTTCACGTACTTGCAGATGCGCCAGGCGAACAGCAGGTCGGCGGTTTCCGCGGCCATCGGCGCGCGCCGCGTGACGCATTTCAGTTTGCCCGCCTCGATGTGCCCGTCGTCGCGCGACTGCGCGAGCAGGCCGCCGGCGACGGAGCGGTACTCGATGGCAAATGGCGAGGGGCCTGCCAACGGGCCGGTGCGGAGCAGCCGCACGTTTTGCTTGGCCGCGAGGATCGCAAGCGCATCCGGCGCATAGTCCGGCGCCACGATCACCTCGACGAACTGGCGCTCGACGATCGCGGTCGCGGTCGCTGCATCGACCGCGCCATTGAAGGCGATGATGCCGCCGAAGGCGGAGGTCGGGTCGGGTTCGTAGGCGGCGAGATAAGCGTCCTTCGTCGATGCGGCGAGCGCCGCGCCGCAGGGATTCGCGTGCTTGACGATCACGCAGGCCGTGCCGTCGAACTGGCGTACGCACTCGAGCGCGGTGTCCGCGTCGGCGATGTTGTTGTACGAGAGTTCCTTGCCCTGGATCTGAGTGGCGGTCGCGATCGAGGGCGCGCCGGACTGCGGGTGCGCGTAGAAGGCAGCGAACTGGTGCGGGTTCTCGCCATAGCGCAGGTCCTGGCGCTTCTGCAGGCCAATCACGAACGTTTCGGGCCAGCCCTCCGGCGACGTCTGCTCGCGCAACCAGCCGGCGACTGCGGCGTCGTACAGCGCCGTGTGCGCGAAGGTCTTTGCCGCGAGCCGGCGCCGCAGGTCTTCCGGCACGCCGCCTGCCTTCAGGGCGGCGAGTACCGCGCCGTAGTCCATGGGATCGACGACGACCGCGACCCGTGCGTGATTCTTCGCGGCGGCCCGGAGCATTGCCGGCCCGCCGACGTCGATGTTCTCGACGCCCGGCGATTCGATGAATGGATACAGATTGACGACGACGAGGTCGATCGGCCGGATGCCGTGTTCGCGCATGACCGCCTCATCCACACCGGCGCGGCCAAGGAGTGCCCCGTGCACCTTCGGGTGCAGCGTCTTGACGCGCCCGTCCATGATTTCCGGGAAGCCGGTTTCTTGGGCGACTTCGGTCACGGCGAGTCCCGCGTCGGCGAGCGCCCGCGCGGTGCCGCCGGTCGAGACCAGCTCGAAGCCCTGCGCCGCGAGCTCGCGCGCGAGATCCACGATGCCGGTCTTGTCGGAGACGGAAAGCAGCGCCCGACGGGCGTTCTGCTGCGTCATCGGCTCAGGAGGACAGCCCGTACTCGCGCAATTTCTTGCGCAGGGTGCCGCGATTGATGCCGAGAATCGTCGCCGCGCGGCTCTGGTTGCCGGCGGCATAGTCCATGACCGCCTGGAACAGCGGCAATTCGACCTCGCGCATGACGAGGTCGTAGAGACGGCCCGGACGGTGGCCGTTAAGGCTGTCGAAATAGGTGGAAAGAGCCTGTTCGGTGTGGTCGCGCAGCGGAATGTCGCGGGCGTGTCCGTTCAGCGGACGGGAATGCTGCGTGCGGCGCGAAATCTGCGCCCTGGACTTCACGGTCATCGTCTGTTGCCCCGCTGTCGCCGATTCGTTTGTTCAGGCCGCCCGGGCTGCACGCCCGATAAAGCCCGACAGGAAATCGTCCGTGAGCGACAGTTGCTCGCTGGCGATCTCCGTCTTCAACAATTCGACGGGAAGATGCCCGACTTCCTCATGAAGCCGGCAATACCAGCCGAGATGTTTGCGCGCCACGCGGACACCTTGCGACTCGCCGTAGAACGAGTAAAGGGCCTCGAGGTGCGACAGCATGATAACACGGACTTCCGGAAGCGAAGGCGGAGCGAACGGCGTTTTCGCGAGCGCGGCCGCGAGTTCGCGAAAAATCCACGGCCGTCCCTGCGCGGCGCGGCCGATCATCACGCCGTCCGCGCCGCTTTGTTCGAGCGCCTTCAAGGCCTTGGCCGCACAATCGATGTCGCCATTCACGAACACGGGCAATGCCACGGCCCGCTTGACGGCGGCGACCGTTTCATATTCCGCGTCGCCCGCGAAGAAATCCGCGCGCGTGCGGCCGTGCACCGCGAGTCCCGCGATGCCTTCGCCTTCGGCGATGCGCGCGATCGCGACGGCGTTGCGGTTGTTGCGGTCCCAGCCGGTGCGCATCTTGAGCGTGACCGGGACCCCGGCCGCGGCGACGACCGCCGCAAGGATCTGGCGCACCAGGCTTTCGTCCCGCATCAGCGCGGATCCGGCGGCGCGGTTGCAGACCTTCTTGGCCGGGCAGCCGAAGTTGAGATCGATGATCTGGGCGCCGCGCTCGACGTTCTGCCGCGCCGCATCCGCCATCATCGCGGCGTCGTAACCCGCGATCTGCACCACGCGCGGGTCCGGTTCGCCGCGATGGTCGAGTCGCAGCCGCGACTTGGACGTATTCCAGAGGCGGACGTCGGAGGTCACCATCTCGGACGCGGCAATTCCAGCGCCCATGCGCCGGCACAGCATGCGAAACGGCCGGTCCGTGACGCCCGCCATCGGCGCGAGCGCGAGCGGCACCGCCAGTTCATAGGGTCCGATTCTCATGGCGCGGCGGCGGCGGCAACCTGGCTGGCGCAGCGGATGCTGCCATCCATCGGCAGGCAGACGTCCATTTCGAAGCCGACGGCGTCCTTGCCAGGATCGACGATGCGGATTTCCGCATCGGCGCGTTGCCCGGATTCGAGCAGGCGCGGCGTGCCCGGGCCTGGCAGGTAGTCCGTGGCGGCGATGTCGCGCACGCCGAGGGTCGAACCGAAGCGGTCCTGGAGAGCGAGGCGCAAGAGCGGCATCGGCTGGGCGTAGGGCGCGCGATTGACGATGCTCGCCCGCAGCATCAGTCGGTCCGGTTGCATCGGATCGTTCGTCGCTCCCCACTGGCGCAATTCGTAGGCCGCGAGATCGGTCGGCGTCGCGAGCGGCGCGCCGACGAAGACATAGGCGCGTGCCAGCCAGGGCCCGATGCCCGGCTCGCGCACGAGATCCTCGCGCTGGCTGTGCACGACCTGCGCGACGAAGAGCAGGAGCGCCGCCGCGACGCCCGCCACCCAGGGCCAGCGGCGCGGTTGTTCGTGCGCCTCTTCCTGGCCGAGGTCGGTTTCGAACGCGGTGCGCGCAGCCGCTTCCTCGGCGAGGCGCTTGCGCATCTCGTCCGGGATCAGGATGCGCGGAGAGATCGCGGACGAGGACGGGGCCGACGCGGGCAGTTCGGGTTCCGCCTCGACGAGGATCTCCTCCGGCATATCCTGTTCATCGAGCACCAGGATCGGGTACTCGTCCGTGCGGTCGAGATCGTTTTCGCCGAGCGTCAGCGACGCGGCAACCTTGGCGGGGTCGAAATCGGCGGGGGGCTTCGAACCCTCGACGACGAACAACTTCTCGACGTCCACGGCGTC
>JANNKZ010000430.1:0-2457 GCA_031396515.1 Gammaproteobacteria bacterium | reverse complement strand
GATCTCGAACACCCCGTAGGGCGAAGTGTGCCCGGTCTTGGCCAGGTCGAAGAGGTTGATGGAAACGCCATCGCGAGCTTCCAGAGCCTCCTTCACGAGAATCGCGTACTTGTTCGGGTATGGCGTGAAGTTGGCTGGGTCGGTAAGGATATCGTACACATCCAACGGGCTCGCGAGGATTTGCGGAAGCACACTCGGCCAGTCGTAACTACTGACGAAATTCACCCCCGACGCCCAGCCGCAGCCGATACTGACGATGTTGTCGTAGCGGGTGCCCGGGACCAACGTTTTCGCGATTTCGTTTCTGACTTTGCCCAGGTTCGCGCCGCGGTCGGCGTCGGCCGCCTGGGACTCGATGCTGGAAATCCCCAGAATCAGGACCGCCACGATGCTAACAAGCTTGCCGAAAGCGATGGTGACAATCCTGCCGAAAACGGTCTTGATCAGGGAATGTTTCATTTTCTACTCCTCGTGTAGAGGCGGTGTGGGTTCTATTTCAACTTTGGCGGTGACGGTACTGGCGCGCCTCGACACTAGCCAACGGCCGTCGAGCGGCGTCGGACAGAAATCGGCGAACTCCGTGTTGACGGGCGCGCCGAGGTTCTGCGGCGTGATCCACGGCTGGCTCTTGCTCAGCCGGTCGGACGCCCGGATGTCATTGCCGCCGAGGGTGCTGGGACGGACGGTCGCAATGCACTGGCTGAGTTCGTCCGGCGACTCGATCGAGCGGCCCTCGGCGACGGGACTGTTTATTTCGGTGACCGGCGTTGTGAGGTGCCAGGCATAGTGTTCCGGCGGCTTGTCGCCGCCCCCCTGCGCCACTAGCGGCAGCTCGGCAGCCGCGGCCATTGAACAGAATGAGAGCGCCTTGCGCATGATAATAGTCTGCTGAATTTACGGACAAACGCTTTTCCGCCACCCGCGAAATGCTGCCAGCGCCGACGGTCCGTGTCCTGATAAAAGGCTGATATCGTCCTGATATTGTTCTCGTCCGGGCACCCACGAGCCCCTTGCCAGGCATTCCCATGACTGCCGCCGTGGACTTCCAGGACGGTACTCCGGCCGGTAGCCAATTCCGGCTCGGCGGTGCTGGTACAGCCGTTGGACGGGGAAGTGACCGGATCCGGCGGCCCGCGCTCGAAACGCAGCGCAGCACCGTCCCGCCCGCCGCCATACTGGCCGCAGCAACCTCGGTCAGCCCGCGTTCACAGCAGACTGCTCGGGCGGCGCACACGCCCCGAGCGGCAACTCGACTTGGGATTGCTCAGCAGATCGGCGTTCCAGGTGCGCGAGAATCCGCGCAATCACCGCCGGCCAGTGCGGACAAGGAACCGTGGCTACGCGATTGCCGCCCTCTGCACCCGCTGCGGCTGCGAGACGCCGTAGCCCTGCGCGTAGTCGACGCCAAGGCCGCGCAGCACCTCGATGATCTCCGCGTTCTCGGCCCACTCCGCGATCGTCTGCTTGCCGGTCAGGTGGCCGATCTCGTTGATCGAGCGGACCATCTCGCGGTCGATCGGGTCGTGCAGCACGCCCTTCACGAAGCTGCCGTCGATCTTCAGGAAGTCGACCGGGAAGTGCTTCAGGTAGCCGAACGACGACAGGCCGGTGCCGAAGTCGTCGAGCGCGAACTTGCAGCCGAGTTCCTTGAGCGCCTGGATGAAGCGGCTGGCCTGTGAGAAGTTCGCGATCGCCGCCGTCTCCGTGATCTCGAAGCAGATTTTGCTGCCGTCCAAACCGCTCCGGTGGAACTGCTCGATGACGAACGGCAGGAACTTGTCGTCGCCGAGGCTCTGGCCGGACAGGTTGATCGAGCACATGGTCAGCTTGCGACGCTCATCCGCCTCCGACACCAGCCAGCGGAACGCGCTGTCGATGACCCAGCGGTCGATCGAGGGCGTGATGCCGTAGCGCTCGGCGGCCGCAATGAACTGGTCGGGCGCCACGATCTTGCCGCTCTCGTCGCGCATGCGGAGCAGGAGCTCGAAGTGTTCGCCGGCATCTTCGTGCTGCAGCGGCTGGATGGTCATGCGGAACAGTTCGAAACGCGACTCCTCGAGCGCGTTGTTGATGCGCGCGGCCCACTGCATCTCGCGGCGGCGGCGCATCAGGTCGATGTCATTCTCTTCGAAGCAATGCACGCGGTTGCGGCCGCTTTCCTTCGCGGCGCCGCAGGCGGAGTCCGCCGCGGACAGCACCGAGGCCACGTCCTCGTTCTCGGCCGTGATCGGCACGACGCCGAGCGAGGCGCCGAGGCGGAAAGTGCGGTCTTCCCAGGTGTAGCGGAAGTTCCGGATCGCCTCGCGCAGCGACTCGGCCGTGCGCAGCGCCTCCTCCAGCGAGCAGCTCTCGAGCAGCACGCCGAACTCATCGCCGCCGAGACGCGACAGCGTGTCGCGCCAGCGCACCTTGGATTTCAGTAGCGCGCCGACCTGGCCGAGCAGCGCATCGCCCGCG
>JANNKZ010000323.1:0-2761 GCA_031396515.1 Gammaproteobacteria bacterium | reverse complement strand
GGCGCTGATCTCGAAGGCGACGAGCCTGCCCATCAAGCTGATGTGGACGCGGGACGAAGACCTGCAGCACGATTTCTACCGGCCCTTCGGCCATCACGAGATGATCGCGGCGCTGGATGCCGCGGGCGCGGTGACTGGCTGGACGCAGCGGCTCGCGAGCGCGTCGAAGTACTACCGCCGCGCGGGCGTGGCCGAGGCCGACATGTGGGGGCCGGAACTCTATCCGGACGATTTCCCGGCGAAACTCGTGCCGAACTACCGGCTGGAATGGCACGCGGTGAAGAGCGGCATGACGCGCGGCTCCTGGCGCGCGCCGGCGCATACGGCAAATGCCTTCGTCGTGCAGAGCTTTCTCGACGAAATCGCGGCGGCGAGCGGCCAGGATCCGCTGGTGCTGCGCCTCGCGCTGCTGGGCGCCGACCGCGTGTTCGACTATGAGCAGCACGGCGGGCCGAAATTCAGCACCGGGCGGCTGCGCGCCGTACTCGAGCGCGTCGCGGCGGCGATCGGCTGGGGACGCCAGCTGCCGCGCGGGCGTGGCATCGGGCTCGCCTGCCATTTCACTTTCGGCGGCTATGCGGCGCACGCGATCGAAGTTGCGGTCTCGGCGACCGGCGCGCTTTCGTTCGAGCGCGTGGTGACCGCGATCGACTGCGGGCGCCCGGTCAATCCGCTCGGGATCGCCGCGCAGATGCAGGGCGGCACGATCGACGGCCTTTCGACCGCGCTCAATCTCGAGATCACGGTGGCCGGCGGCCGCGTCGTCGAGTCCAACTTCAACGACTATCCGCTCGCGACGATGGCGCAGATGCCGCGTGACGTGGAAGTCCTGATCGTCGATTCGACGGAACCGCCATCCGGTTGTGGCGAGATGGGCATCCCGACCGCGGCGCCGGCGCTCGCGAATGCGATCTTCGCCGCGACCGGCGTGCGCATCCGCAACCTGCCGATGCGCTCGCAGCTAGTCGAGGGTCTGCAAAAGGCTCGTCCCGCCTAGCCCGCGCATCTGGCCCAGGATCCAGTCCTGGCGCCGGCGCACGTAAGCAGACGGATTTGCGACGCGCAAGCGCTTTGGATTCGGCAGCACGGCGGCGAGCAGCGCCGCCTCGTGACGGGTGAGCCGCGCCGCCGGCTTGCCGAAGTAATGCCGGCTCGCCGCCTCGACGCCCCAGACGCCGCGCCCGAATTCGACGCTGTTGAGGTAGACCTCGAGGATGCGCTGCTTCGGCCACAGCGCCTCGATCCAGATCGTGAACCAGACCTCGAGCCCCTTGCGCAACCAGGTGCGTCCCGGCCACAGAAACAGGTTTTTCGCGACCTGCTGGCTGATCGTGCTGGCGCCGCGCTGGCGCCGTCCGCGTTCGGCGTCCGTCATCGCCTTGTCGATCGCCTGGAAGTCGAAGCCGTCGTGCACCGGAAATTTCTGGTCCTCGGCCGCGATGACCGCGACCGCCGCGTGACCCGAGATCTCGCTCCACGACACCCAGTCGTGCGGCGGCCCGGGCTCGGTGTCCTGGATCATGAAAGCGCTGGTCGGCACCGGTAGCCAACGGAAGGCAAGCACGACGACGACGCTCAGCATCGCCGTCGACAGCAGCGCCGTCACCGCCGCCCGCAGCAACCGCGCCGGCCAGGGGCGGCGATTCATCGCGGCAGGCGGCGGCTCAGGCGGCGGTCGCGCGCCGCGCGGCCTTGATGACGACCGCTTCGGCCGGCACGTCGTCGTGGCCGCCGCGACGGCCGGTCTTGACCGCCGCGATCTTGTCGATGACGTCCATGCCGTCCGCGACGCGCCCGAAGACCGCGTAACCGAAATTGCCTGGGCGATGGTCGAGAAAGGCGTTGTCCACGAGATTGACGAAGAACTGGGCGGTCGCGCTGTGCAGGTCGTTGGTGCGCGCCATCGCCAGCGAGCCGCGGCGGTTGCGCAGGCCGTTGGCCGCCTCATTGTTGATCGGCTCGTGCGCCGGCTTCTGTTTCATGTCGGCCGTGAAGCCGCCACCCTGGATCATGAATCCCGGGATCACGCGGTGGAAGACCGTGCCGTCGAAGTAGCCCTCGTCGACGTAGCGCAGGAAGTTCCGGCAGGAAACCGGCGCAGACTCCTCGTCGAGTTCCACGCTGAAGTCGCCGAGCGTCGTTTCAAATCGCACCATCGTGACCACCCTCCGGGGAAAGCGCGATTGTAGCCGTCAGCGCGGGCGATTGCCGCGTGTCGCGCGCTCACGGCCGCCGAGGTCGCGCCGGGTCGCGGCGCTTTCGAGGCCGGCGCGCGCCATCATGTCGCGCACGGCCGCGGCCTGTTGGGCGCCGTGCTCGACGATCAGGCAGCCGGCGCCCGCGAGCCGCGGCAGCGCGCCTGCGCAGATGACGGCGAGGTCCGCGAGGCCGCCGTCGCCCGCGACCAGCGCGGCCTGCGGCTCGTGCGAGAGCGCGGCGAGCGCGGGGTCGCCCGGCGCGACATAGGGCGGATTCGACACGATCGCATCGAATTCTTCTTCGCGGACAGGCGCGTACCAGTCGCCCGCGAGGAAGCGCAGGTTCGCGAGGCAGTGGCGGGCGGCATTGCGTGCCGCGAGCGCGAGGGCGGCCGCGCTCGCATCGACGGCGGTCACCCGCGCGTCGGGACGCTCGCGCGCGATCGCGAGCGCGATCGCGCCGCTGCCGGTGCCGAGATCGAGGACCGCGGGGCGCTGCCGGTCCGCGATTCCCTCCAGACACCACTCGACCAGCAATTCGGTTTCCGGGCGCGGAACCAACA
>JANNKZ010000297.1:0-2470 GCA_031396515.1 Gammaproteobacteria bacterium | reverse complement strand
TGTCGGGCGACACGCCGACGGCGACGCCCTTCATCGAAGCGACGGCACCGTCCAGCGTGCCGAAATCGGATTGCAGGACGAGCACCGGCTGACCGTAGGTGCTTGGCACGAAGAGCAGCGCCGAGAGTGCGAGGCAGACGATCCCTGTTCGTCGCGACATGAAAGCTCCGGAGGATGGGACTGCCGAAAATCTTCCGGCTGTGCCGATTCTATATGCTGCGCCCTTCGATTGGGCAAGCCCGTCGGCAAGCACTTCGTCGCAACGGCGCAGGGCCCTGGATTTGCAGCGGGAGTACACTGCGCAGGCAGGCGGACCGGGAAATCGCCGCATGATTCGTCTGATCGTAGCGGGAGTTCTGACCTGCGCCTCGCCACTGGCCGCGGCGCAAGTGGCCCCGCGCATTCCCGTCGAAGCCCTCTTTTCGAACCCGGTTTTCTCCAGCCCGGACCTCTCGGACGATGGAAGTCAGATCGTTTACGTGCAATCGAAAGGCGATTTGCGCGTCGTGGTCGCCCAGCAGATAAATGGGAGCAACCCCAAGGCGCTCGTCAAATTCGACGATCCCCAGACGCGCCCGAACCGGCTCGAATGGGCCAATGATCGGCGCATCCTGATCAGCGCACATGCCCGTGACCCTGAATCGATCGGAATGCGCGGCCGCATCACTCGCCTGTTTGGAGTGGACAGCGACGGCAGCAATTTCGGCTGGCTCGGCCGAAAATGGCCGGTGCACGGCTGGCGAGGCCTCCAGTCGGGCCAGCAGGACAATTTGGTACACCTGACGCCGCAGGACCCCCAGACCATCCTTATCGAGTATTGGGCGCGTAATGAGTGGTCGCCGGCAGTCATGCGTATGGATGTCGATACGGGCGCGCTGGCCGTTGCCGAGCAGCGGCAACACAAGATCCGGGATTGGTATGCCGACAGCCGCAGCGCGGTGCGCGCCGGCGAAACTACGGAGCGCAACAAGTGCCAGCTTTGGGCACGACGCGACGCAGCCGGCGAGTTCACGCTTGTCTCGGAGCATGACGAGTTCGATCTGGGTGGGCTTCACTTCGCCGGCTACCACCCCAACCCTGGCAAGCTGTATGTCCGGCAACTGCACAACGGACGTCTGGCGCTATTCGAATTCGACATCGAATCGCGCAACGCCGGAACGGTCGTGCAGGAGCATCCGGAAGTCGACGTCGCGGAAGTCGAAACCTTCGGCTCCAGTCGCAATGTCGTCGGCGTGAGATACATAGACGACCGCGTCCGAATCCGCTATTTCGACGAGCGCATCGACAGCGACTTTCGGCGGATTCAAGAGGCGATTTCGCGGGAACTCGCTGTGGATGTGGACGTCGAGCCGGTGAGCGAATCCGCCGATGGCACGAAGCTCGTCCTGAAGATAAGCGCGGATCGGCTCCCCCCGGTCTACTATTTCTACGACCGTTCGACCCGGTGGCTCAAGAAGCTTTTCAATTCACTTCCCGACGTTCCCGTCGAGGCGCTGGCCCCGACCACGCGGGTGACTTTCCGTGCGCGTGACGGCCTCTCGATACCCGCCTATCTGACGCTGCCGATCGGCGTCGACCCGCGCGGATTGCCTCTCGTTGCACTGGTTCACGGCGGTCCGTGGTCTCGCGATTACATTGGCTGGGATCCGGAGGTCCAGTTGCTGGCCAATCGTGGTTTTGCAGTCCTGCAGGTCAACTTTCGTGGCTCGACGGGTTTCGGCACGGCATTTCGCGAAGCCGGGAACCGGGAATGGGGACAGAAGATACAAGACGACATTACCGATGGCGTCCGGTGGCTGATCGACCAGGAGATCGCGGATCCCGGACGGATCGGCATCATGGGCTCGAGCTTCGGCGGGTACGCCACGCTCATCGGCCTGGTCAAGACGCCCGATCTGTTCCGGGCCGGCGTCGCCTATGCACCGGTCACCGACATCGAGACCACACTCGCCAATGACAACTGGTATGGATCAAATCCGGAATTCGACCACAGATTCATCGGCGGGGAGCTCGGCGATGCAGATCGCTTGCGGCAAAGCTCGCCGCTGCGGCGCGCACGGGAAATCCGGGCTCCCGTGCTGCTTGGGCACGGCGAGGACGACCAGCGCATACATGTCCAGGAATCGAGATCGATGGCGAAGGCGCTCGCTTCAGGGACAGCCAAGTACGAATACCTGGAGTTTGAGCACGAGATCCATGGTTTTGCGCTCGAACGCAATCGCATCAGATGGTATAGCCGCGTAGCAGACTTCCTGGATGAAAACATTACGCCCAAGAAGCAGGCGATGACGGCCGACCCGTGATCGCTGCTGGACGGCGCAATCTCCCTTCTCGACGGTTTAGCCCGCCATCCGGTCCGCATCCGCGCCGAGACTCGCATGCCGCAGCGCCGCGATGTCGTCGCGGAGCTTCGCCGCCTTCTCGAACTCGAGATTGCGCGCGAGCCGGTACATTTCCGTCTCGAGCTTGG
>JANNKZ010000278.1:0-2801 GCA_031396515.1 Gammaproteobacteria bacterium | reverse complement strand
GTCACCGCGCAGAAGCGCACCGAGTCCCTGCAGGACGTGCCGATCGCCGTCAGTGCGGTCAGCGGCACCAAGATCGCCGAGTCCGGCATCATGAAGATCGAGGACCTCAAGAACTACGTGCCGACGTTGTTCATGACCGAGACGGCGATCGGCAACAACCTCTCGATTCGCGGCATCTTCTCGGGCGTCAACCCGGGATTCGAGCAGTCGGTCGGCACTTACGTCGACGGCGTCTACCGCGGCCGCCCGCAACAGACGCGCGCGCCGTTCCTCGACCTCGAGCGGGTCGAGGTGCTGCGCGGACCGCAGTCCATCCTGTTCGGCAAGAACAGCGTCGGCGGCGCGCTCAACATCACCACTGCGCGTCCGACCGAGGAGTTCGACGCGATGGTGTCGGCCCTCTATGAGCCGCGCTACGACGAACAGGAATTCTCCGCCCACATCTCCGGGCCGTTCACCGACCGCTTCCGCGGCCGGCTGGCCGCGCGCTACCGCGAGCTCGACGGTCACATCGAGAACGCGACACTCGGCAATTCCGACGAGCCGGCCCGCGAGGAGACCACGGTCCGCGGCTGGCTGGAGTTCGACGTCACCGACAACGTAACCGCGGCGCTCAAGGCGGAGTTCGGCGAATTCGACGTGGTCGGCCGCCAGATCGAGATCACGCAGGAATTACCGGCTGCGGCCGGGCCTTTCACGGGAGCGACGTACTCGCAGATCCTCGCCGCGCTCGGACAGGATCCGAGCGTGCTGAACAACACTGCGGACTACGTGCGCTCGTCGAACGGTGACTTCAGCGACAACGACACCGAGGAGTTCGTTCTGCAGATCGACTGGCAGCTCGGCGAAAAGACACTGACCGCCATCACCGGCTATTCGAAGTACGACTTCAGCGAACTCTGCGATTGCGACTTCACGGGCGGCAACGTCTTCAACGTCGCGATGGGCGAGGAGTTCGACCAGACCAGCCAGGAAATCCGGCTCACTTCGCCGACCGGCGGCACGCTCGAGTACATCCTGGGCGCCTACTACGAGTCGTCGGACCTCACCTTCGGCGACACGATCCTGGTGGACGGCGGCAGCGTGCTGGTGCCGCTGCTGAATGCCAACCCGGCGTTCATCGGCAGCCCGCTGGAGGGAATCGCCGGAACGATGCTTGCGAATACCGCGACCCCGCGCCTGTTCACGCAGGACTCGCAGAGCTACTCGGCATTCACCCAGTTGAGCTGGAACATGTCCGATGAGTTCCGCACCACCTTTGGCCTGCGCTACACCAAGGACGAGAAGGATGCGACTCGGACGCTGGTGGTCACCGACATCAATGGCAATCCGCTGGTCGGGGCGCAGGCAGCGCTGGCGCCGGCGGTATATCGCCTGGCGTTCAACGTGCGCGGCCACGACCTCTCCGGCAAGCGCGAGGAAGACCAGACGCTGCCCTCACTGACTGTCGAATGGTCGCCCGACGACAACACGATGATGTACGCGAGCTGGAGCAAGGGAGCGAAGGCGGGCGGCTTTGATGCGCGTTCGAACAACTCGCCGATTCCGCCGACGCCGGTCTGCACGGCGCCAGGTACGCCTCCGGGATGTACGCCAGCCGCCGGCATCGGCAGCTTCGAATTCAACGAAGAGCGGGCCACCAACTTCGAGCTTGGCGCCAAGCTGCGCATCGGCGGCTCGTTCGAGATGAACGCAGCGCTCTACATGACGGATTTCGAGGACTTGCAGGTCAGCACCTTCGACGGCGTCCTCGGCTTCAACGTCACGAACGCAGGCGAAGCGGAGATCCGGGGCGTCGAGCTCGATATGCGCTGGCAGGCGACCGAGAACCTGCAGCTCTTCAGCAGCCTGGCCTACACGGACTTCGAGTTCCTCGACTACATCGGCCAGTGCGCCTTCGGCCAGCCGTCCGACGCGGGCGATGGGCTGAACTGTAATTACAAGGGCAAGACCAACGAATTTGTCGCGCCCTGGGTGATCACGGCGGGCGGAAGCTACCGGCGGCCGATCTTCTCGAGCCTGGCATTCCACCTCGGCCTCGACGCGTACTACACCGACCAGTACTTCGTCGCACCGACGCTCGACGCGCGGCAGAAACAGCAGTCGTACTACAAGGTCAACGGTAGCGTCGGCATCGGCGACCAGGACGGTTCCTGGGACGTCTCCGTGATCGGCAAGAACCTCTTCAACGAGCAAATCCTGCCGTACGGCAACGACACGCCGCTGGCAGGACGGACGTTCGGCGCGTTCAGCGCCTGGCGTTTCGTCGAGCCGGGCAGCTCGGTTGCGCTGCAGGGCACCGTCCGGTTTTGATGGGAGCACGATGACTCGGCCCCGGCCCGTTTGACGGGCCGGGGCTTTTCTTTATCGCGGCGGAGGGACTGCCTGCCATGCGGCTGGTGACATTCGAGCTCGCGGCGGGCAATCCGCGCATCGGCAGCCTGTTGCCGGACGGCGGCATCCTCGACTTGCAGGACGCCGCGGCCGGCGCGCCCGAATTCGTCTCGATGCTGGCGTTGATCGAGGCGGGTCCCGCGGCTTGGCAAAGCGCGCAGGAAGCGACGCACACCGCCATCGGCCGCTTCGTCCGCGGCGCGGCGCGGCGTCCTGCCGCCTGCTGGCACCGTTGCCGCTGCCGCCGCAGCTGCGCGATTTCATGTGCTTCGAGAAGCACGTGATCCAGGCTTTCGGTGCGGCGTTCCGGATGAAGGCGACGCGCGCCGCGACCGCCGAAGAGCAAGCGAAGTTGATCGCGCAGGCCGATGCATTGCGCCCGCCGCCGGTCTGGTACGAGCGCCCGC
>JANNKZ010000486.1:0-2396 GCA_031396515.1 Gammaproteobacteria bacterium | reverse complement strand
CCGGCGACGAGGTGCGGGAAGTAAGTGACGAACAGCGCGTAGTTGAGCGGCGATGCGATCGGCTTCGAGCGGCCGAGATAGACGTCGAGCGTGTACGACAGCGTGACGAACGTATAGAACGAGATGCCGACCGGCAGGATGATGTCCCACTCCGGCGCGACCCAGGTGATGCCGAACGACGCCATCAGCGCCTGCCAGTTCTGCAGCAGGAACTCGCCGTACTTGAAGAAACCGATGAAACCGATGTTGACCGCGACCGAGATCACGAGCCACGACCGGCGTACCAGCCGGCTCTTGTCGCGCGACGCCCAGATCGCGCGCGCAATGAACCAGTCGACGATCGTCGAGGCCCACAGCAGCACGACGAACGGCGGGTTCCACGCCGCGTAGAACACGTAGCTCGCGACCAGCAGGTTGACCTTCTTCACCGTCCACGAGAACGGCATGCGGTGCAGCAGGAACACCACCGCGAAGAAAACGACGAAGGTCAGCGAATTGAAAACCAAGGCGGCACTTATTTGTTATCAACGGCCGGTCGGTGCGCGCGAGTATGCGTGAGGCTCCGCGCGGCTCGCAAACGAATCCGGGCGTTGGCGCTTGTGCGCGACCGAGCCGGGGCTAAGATAGGAGCCGCGCCACGGTTCGGACGGCCGCGCGCGGCGCTATTTTTGGTTTTATAAACAAATACTTAGGGGAACATCATGCGTGGACGCAGCTGGATGATGGCAGCAGCCGCATTGCTTGCGCTCGCTGCTGGTTGCGCGCAGCAGGACGACGCGCCCGCCGTCGACCTGGCGGCCGAAGAAAAAGCGATCTGGGACCGCTCGGCGGAATGGCTGAAGCTCACGCAGGCGAAAGACACCGCCGCCATCGTCGATACGGTGTTCCTGCCCGATGCCATCACCGTGTTCGACGGCCAGGTGAGGAATGGCTCGGCCGAGATCAA
Source organism: Gammaproteobacteria bacterium (assembly GCA_031396515.1). GTDB lineage: Bacteria > Pseudomonadota > Gammaproteobacteria > Steroidobacterales > Steroidobacteraceae > SCUD01. The sequence goes on along the minus strand of JANNKZ010000486.1, from coordinate 1,450 downwards.
GGCCGGCTTCGACGCGGAGATGGCGCAGATGCCGGCCGCGACGCTCACCTGGACGACGACCGCGGTCAAGCTCGCCTCCTCCGGCGACATGGCCTGGGAAACGGGCGCATTCACCTTCGACCCCGACGGAGCCGGCGAAACGCCGTCGGCGTCCGGCAATTTCGTGACGGTCTGGTCCAAGGTGGACGGCGTCTGGCGCGTCGCCGCCGACAGCGGCAGCACGGCCAAACCCGCGGAAGCCGTAGCCGCGGACGCCGCACCGGCGGCCGGTTGATCGTCCGGCCCGCTGCGAAGCTCGAGCGGGCCGGTGACGGCTGCTGACGTCGTCGCCGCGCCGGCGCTGTTGCGCCGGCTGCGGCGCATCGACGTCATCGCGCTCACCGTCAACGTCACGATCGGCGCCGGCGTGCTGGCGATGCCCGCGGGTCTCGCGGCATCCGCCGGGCGCTGGAGCCTGGTCGTGCTGTTCGCCGCCTTCGCGCTGACGGCGCTGCTCGCGCTGTCACTGGTCGAAGTTGCGAGCCGATTCGAAGTCACCGGCGGTCCACCGGTCTATGCGGCGGACGCCTTCGGTTCGGTTACCGGTTTCTCGGTCGGCTGGCTGCTCGGCCTGTCGCGCGCCGTTTCCTACGCCGCGATCTCGCAGACGATGATGAACTACATCTTTGTGCTCGCTCCCGCGTACGACGGCTACTGGCCGCGGCTCGCGGTGCTGACGGCCTTCACGCTGTTCCTCGTCGCTTTCAACATCCGCGGTGTCACGCGCGGCGCGCTCGTGAGCAACCTGCTGATCGTCGCGAAGGTACTGCCCCTGCTGCCGCTCGCGCTCGCCGGGCTCTGGCTCGCCGGCTGGAACGACGTGCCCTCCACGCCGCCCGCGATGCCGGGCGGCATCACGGCCGGCCTCTCGCTCGCCCTCTTCGCCTGCTTCGGCTTCGAGCAGGCGGGCATCGTCGCGGGCGAGATGCGCGATCCGCGGCGCGATATCGCGCCCGCGATCCTGATCGGCATGGGCATCGTCTGCGCAATGTACCTGCTCCTCATGTGCGCGGCCTTCGCGCTGCTGCCCGACCCCGCGGCTTCGAAACTCCCGCTCGCGGACGCGGCGGCGGTGCTCGCGGGGCCGGCGGGCGCGGTCGTGATCTCGATCGCCGCCGTGTTTTCCTGCGCCGGCAGCATGTCGGCGACCATGCTGGTCGCGCCGCGGCTCTTCTACGCGCTCGGTGCGAGCGGCGACCTGCCGCGGCCGCTCGGCGCGGTGCATGAGAAACGGAATACGCCTTTCGTCGCGATTGCCTTCCTGGGCACCGTCGCCTGGCTGCTCGCGGTGCCCGGCACCTTCGAGTACCTGATCAGCCTGTTCGTGATCATTCGCGTCGTCACCTACGGAACCGTGAGTGCGGCGCTGATCCGGCTGCGGCTGCGCGACGGCCCGGCGCCGGTCACGGTG
>JANNKZ010000201.1:0-1867 GCA_031396515.1 Gammaproteobacteria bacterium | reverse complement strand
CAAGCCCGAGGTGCGGCAGGCCGCGTCGGGCCGCGAAGACCGCGCCCGCCGATTTGGCGGCAGCACCGGTCATGCGTCGGCCGGCAGCATGGCAGCTGTGCGCAGCAGCGTATCGGACGGTGTGTTCAGCACAACACTTATTCTGGTGCCGGTTGTTGTGTCGATGATCTTCCTTTCGGAAGCACTGTTGTTTGCCTGGACCGGGAGCACCGAGGTGGCGAGTCGCGCATCTCTCTGGTTATCCCTCGCTTTAGGCGGTGCGTTCATGGGAAGTGTCCTGTTTGTACCGTACGCGGCGCAGCAAGCGCTGGAGCGCACGGATTTGACGCTGCGGCCGGCGTTGGCAATTCTGGTCGCAATGGCGATCGCCCTGTGCGTTGCGTCCGTGTCAACGAATCCCACAATGGTCGTTGCGAGCTGGACTCTTTGTACGACTTGCTTTGTATTGCTGGCGGTTTCGGCAACACTCCGAACAATAGGTATAGACGATCGCTTGCGCTGGTGGCGGGACCACGTGGCGTTGCCGGTGCTCATTAGTTCGTTGGTAGCGTTTGTGGTTCGTGAAGTGTATCTCGAGGAGTTGCTGGAAGGCCGAACCGTGGCGATTGCCGCACTATGCGTAACAGTCGGTATTAGCGCGATCGCTTGCGCAATGTCGAGTGCGCGCTCGAGAGCATTCATGCAAACGTGGATCAGTTCAAGGGTCTGGTCGTGAGCATGTTGATGACGACGAGACGCAGGCTCGCGGTTGTGTTCAACCCGCTTGACGTGGTTTGGCACTTCTTCTATTACCGGATTGGCAACATCCGCGCGAGTTGGAAGGGCGTCAGACTTGGCCCGGGAGCCCGTGTAAGCCCATACGCTGAGATCGACGGCGTAGCCTTCATTGGCCGGGCCACGATCGGTCGCCAGGTTTCACTAGGGCAGGGCTCATACATTAATTCTGGCGAGATCACTGCCGGGAAGATTGGTCGATGGTGTTCCCTTGGATATGACGTACTGATCGGCCCGACCGAGCATGACCTGCTCACGATATCGACTTCGCCCAACTTTCCGGATAACAGGCGCTTGGAGGAAGGTCCGAACAGGGAGCATCTGCCGCCACCTGTCATTGAGGATGATGTTTGGATTGGGGCCAGGGCGATCGTCCTTCGAGGAGTCCGAATCGGGTCTGGAGCCGTGGTGGCCGCTGGCGCCGTCGTCGTAAACGATGTTAAACCGTGCATCATTGTGGGCGGCGTTCCAGCCCGCCCGCTTGCCGAAAGGTTCGCGTCTCCAGAAACGAGTGACTACTCGCGGGGCCTGTTGAATCAGATTGGAAAAAACTAACTCTGCTCCCACGTTCGTTGTTCACCACGATTGGGTCACAGCAATTCGTGCCTGTGCCTTGTTAGCAGGGGTATGGGCGGGCACGGTTCTTGCGACTTGCGGCGATGCCTGTGCGGTGCCGAACTCCTGGACCTACTCGATCGCGTACTGGGCCGTTGCAGGCCTCGCATTGTCCAAGTTTCGTCAAGGCAGTCCGCTTGATCTGCTGGCACCGCTTCCGGGACTGCTGATACTTCTGTACTTCTATTCGCTGGCTTCCGGACTGCTCGTCGATGAATTCGGTACGACCCCATTCGGAGATCCCATCCCGCCATCCGTTCGACGTCATTTCTATGTCGTCTGCCTGATTGGAGCAATTGGCCTGGTGCTCGGTACGTGGCTGGCGCGCATTCGCGTGCATAGCGCCGCCGCGCGCAAGAGCATTCGCAAGGACCTGTCCCCAGAACTTGTCCGGGACTGCTGTTGGCTGCTCGGAGCCACGGTGGCCATGGCATTCCTGCCTGATGTACTGCCGAAGTTCGGTCTGGCAGAAGTACCG
>JANNKZ010000182.1:0-4282 GCA_031396515.1 Gammaproteobacteria bacterium | reverse complement strand
TACAGCAGCGACACAATGGAGTTCGTCGGAAAGTACACGTGCCGCATCGCGTCGCCTGACTCGTAAAGGACGTGGCCAAGCGGCATTGGCCTCAGTTCCATCTTGGAATGCAGGCGATCCCATTCTTCCGCCGGCAACGATGCCAACAAGTGATTCTGTTGCGGCAAGTTGGGAATGTTCACGGCGTGGTTCCCGGGTGCGCATCGGCTTTAGGCCGCGCACACTTCCAGGACACGTTCCCCCTGCATTAGAAGCAGGGCTGATTATAGCGCCGGCACCACTCGGTGCGCCATCGCACATTGCGGGCATCCGCGGGCTCTTCAGGCGTTGGCGGGCGCGGACGTGCCCGCCGTCAGATGCGGCCCATCAGCAACAGCGTTAAGAGCACGAGTACTTCCGCACCGACGATGCCGGCCGGTGCGTAACCCCAGGTCCTGCTGTAGTGCCAGGTTGGGATTACGCCGATCAGGACGACGACCATCAAGGCCAATGCAGCGGCGGCGAGATTCATTTTTGGCCCCAGGATGCATGCGACAGGACGCCACTCTATGCGGACCGGGGCAGCCGATATGTACGGTGGCGCACGTTCGTTGTGTTGAATCGCGAGGCAAGTGTCTGCCAGCGCACTGAGTGCGTCACCGTACAGACGTGAAAGTCCCCGATCGCTACCTTTGCTGCACTCACGGGTGCCATTGAGACACCCTTCACCCATCAGGACTAGGCCCTCATGAACAAACAGCTCCTCATCGGCGTCGTCATCGGCGGATTGGCCATCACGGCCATTGCCGCCGTGGCCAGTTACAAGAGCATGGATACCAAGACAGCGAGTGTTCCGCGGCAGGAATGCCACGATGAACTCGTCACGCTCACGCGGCCGACCAAGGATCCGGATCAAATCGCCGGTACCGTCACGGGCGCCGTGGTCGGCGGCGTCCTCGGCAACCAGGTCGGCAGCGGCGACGGCAAGAAGATCGCAACGGCAGCCGGCGCGATCGGCGGCGGCATCGCCGGTCATGAGATCCAGGAAAACATGCAGGAACGCAATACCTACCAGGAACTCAAGCAGGTCTGCAAAACCGTTTATGACAAAAACTAGGGATGCACAGATCGATCCAGGCGACCTGCATTCGCAACCGCACAGACTGGCCCGGCGAACCCGGGCACGCTGTTGTCGCGAAGCCGGATCTCCTGTCCGGGATCGCTGGCGGCAACCGCAGCGGCGCAGGATTTGACTCCACATGGTCGCTTCAACCGCAACGAACGTGGTCAATCGCCTGATCGAGGGACTGCCGCACGAAGCCCGCAACAGGATTCTGAGACTCTGCGAGCCTGTTGAACTCGAGTTCGGGATGATCGTCTGCGAGGCCGACGAGCGGTTCAAGTACATCTACTTTCCGCTCACCGGTTTCATTTCGCTCGTGGCAACCGTGAAGGATCACCCGCCGCTCGAAATCGGCCTGATTGGCAGCGAGGGCATGCTCGGCGCCACCCTGGCACTTGGCGTCAATTCCGCCCGTTTGCGCGGGATCGTCCAGGGTTCCGGCACCGCCCTGCGGATGCCGGCCACGGAACTCCAGCGCGAACTGCGCAGCAACTTTGCGTTGCGCCGGGTGCTCAAGCGCTACCTGTACGTGCTTCTGGCCCAACTTTCGCAGTCGACTGCCTGTGGCCGCTTTCACGAAATCAAGGCGCGACTGGCACGCTGGCTGCTGATGACGCACGACCGCGCCCATGCCGATCATTTCCGGCTCACGCACCAGTACTTGGCCAACATGCTCGGCGTGCAGAGAAGCGCAATCACGATCGCCGCGGGCGCCTTGCAGAGAAAGAAGCTGATCAGCTACAAGCGCGGCGCGATCTCCATTCTCAGCCGCCGTGGCCTCGAAACAGCTTCCTGCGAGTGTTATCAGGCAGCGATCGACGACCATGGCCGGATGTTCGCTTAAGCCGGCAGCGACCCCGGCCGGCAATGTGCGCTACCGAACAGAGCGTTGCCGCTTCGGCCGCTATCTTGCCGGCGACGCGCTGAATTCACATTTTCCTCCCGCAAGTGAATCGTCTCTCCCCTGAAGCGATTCCGACTTGTGGATTCAGGCGGGCCCGGTGGCGCTACGGACGGCGCCGCTGGGTCGCTTTAGCTCCCTGATCGCCAATCACACTCTGTTCGCTGGCGAACCGACGGCCGCGACGTGCGGCCGTACGCTGGCGCCAGTTGATTCTCACGAACCGACCGAGAGGCTCCCATGCGAAGAATTGCCCTGATCACCGGACTGCCGGTACTCGCCGCGGTCCTGCTGGCCGCCTGCGCGACGGCGCCCCGCTACGATGGCGGACGCGACTACCGCAGGGGCTGCGACAACTGCGGCACCATTGAACGCATCGAGCGGGTGCGCGTGCGGGACGGCCACCAGAGCATCGGCACGGGAGCCGTGCTCGGGGCCATTATCGGCGGCGTGGCCGGCAGCAACGTCGGGTCGGGCGATGAACGAACCGCCGCCACCGCGGCCGGCGCTGTGGCTGGCGGCGTGATCGGTCACCAGATCCAGAAGAACAACCGCAAGCAGCAGCGCGGCTATCAGTTCGACGTGCTGCTCGACGATGGCCGCACGGCCCAGGTCACGCAGCTGGAGAGGCTCGACCTGCGCGTCGGCAACCGCGTGATGATCCGCGATCATCGGGTCGAACTCCTGCGCTGACCCTTGGTCAGATCGCGCCCGGGCCGATGGATCGACGTCGATCGCGCCGTCATGGATGCGACCCGCTTCTTCGCGCAACCAGCCGACGTCCTCGAAGTCGCGGCCCTCAGCCGCTTCCAGAAGCGGCGGATCCTTCAATCCTGGGCGCTCGATGCCGACCTGATCAACCAGGCGGAATGGGAAAACATGACCGGCCGCACCGGCGAACGCTCGTACCTTCGCGAAGCCCGCTTGGCGCTCCTGAAACTGGGCGGCTGAGGCGCGGCCCTGCCGTCGATTCGCCACCCATGTCGGCCTAGACTGACAGACGTCGGTGGCCGCATTGGCTAGGGTCTACCTGTCCGGCGGCGCGAGCCGTCCAATACACAATGGAGCAGGAAGCACCATGAGCAGGAACTTAGACATTGCGGAATCGGAAAGAAATGGGCACGGCGCAGGCGCCATGGCCGCTGTGGGCAGGAAGGTGGCCGCGGCCGCACCCGGCGAATTTCAGAATTTCGTCGCGGACATCGAGGACCTGATCACCTCGATGACTCCGTTGAGCGGCGAGGACCTCGCCCGCGCCAAGGCAAAGCTTACGGAGCGCGTTGAGCTCGCCAAGGAATCCTTCAGCGAAGTAAGCGGCGAGATTGCCGAGCGGGCGCGCCAGACCGCGCGCCTGACGAACACGTACGTCCATGAACATCCCTGGCAGTCGATCGGAATCGGCGCAATCCTCGGCCTGTTGGTGGGCATCGCCGTCAGCCGTCGCATCTGATGGCAACGGCGCCGGAATCCGCGGGGTTCAATCCGCTGGACGTGCTGCGCGTCCTGCGAACCGCGGGGTCGGCGCTGCTGACGCAGGTGGGTCTCCACGGCCAGTTGGTCCGGGTCGAATGGGAGGCCGAAAAGGACCGTATCGTCGGCATGGCGGTCGCGGCACTCATTGCGTTTGCGAGTCTCGTGTGCACGATGCTGATGGCGGGCGCCCTGGCGCTCGCCTTCAGCTGGGACACGCGCTTTCGCATTCCGGTCGCAATTGTCGTGGTCGTCGTCTACGCGTCATGCCTGTTGCTGGCCTGGCACCGGTTCAAAACCTTGTCGGCCCAAAGCCAGGAAGCGTTCGCCGGAACCCGCGAAGAGCTTGCGGAAGATCTGGCACTCATCAGGAAGCGGTTGTGACCACATTACCGGGCGTTTCTCTCGACGAGCAGCGCCGCTTGCTGCGGGAAAAGATACGCTCGCAACGACAATTGATCGCGGAGCAGCTCGGCCCCGAGCCGGAAACCAATGGCGGCTACCCGCGAAGCAGAACGATGCGGTTTCTGACCGGCCGGCCGGGTCTCTCGGTGACCGTACTGGCGGAACTAGCCGCGCTTTTCATGGGCGCCCGCTATTCCAAGTCCGTCACGGCTGCAATGGCGCTGGCACGAATCGTGCGTTCCGCGGCGGGCAATGGTTCGGGCCGGCCCCGCGACGAACAGCCTTAGGGTCGCGGACGCTCGCGCCTGCAATCGGGCGCTCAATTCCCTTGCCAATCGTTGCGCAGCGCCCCGCACGCGCTAAGACGCACTAAGGATTGTCCGGCCGGCACGGGGCCGGCGCGT
>JANNKZ010000180.1:0-4249 GCA_031396515.1 Gammaproteobacteria bacterium | reverse complement strand
ACGGCGGGCACCGTGGTTGGCACGTAGACACCCGCGGCGGTGGCCGGGCGGTAGTTCTCCTGGGCCGTTGCGCCGTCAGTCGCCCGCTCGGCCAGCACCGCAGCCGCGGCGGCGTTGCCTGCGGCGACTCCTGAAGCCTCGGCGGGACCATCCGGAATGGCGGCGAGCGCCGTGTTGTAGGCGCCTTCGATCGCCTGGGACTGAGCCGGCAGCAAGCTCGCGAGCGTCGCGCGATTGGCAGCGGCGACTGCGGCGTCAACGGAGGCATCGGTCGCCGCCTGGATGCGCGGCTGCGCCGGATACTTGCGCGTGATGCCATTGACGGCCTCGTACACGGCCGTGTGCGCGATGGCGAGAACCCGGACCGCGGGCGGCGTGCCGAGCTTGGCATCCGCCACCCAGGTGCAGGCGAGCTTGTTCCATTCGCTGACGGCGTCTGCGTTCGCGAGCGGACTAGCGACGCAGAGCGCTGCGAGTACGAGCGCTGCGAGTCTCATGGTCAGGGTTCCTTGAGGAGGTTGGTGATCTCTCCGAATCCCGCGGACTCCTTCGTGTAGTTGAAGGTGCCGTGGTCCTTCATCTCCCGCGCGCCGCGCAGGAAAGCGCCGAGCGCCACGGTGGACAGCGCGCTGCCGACGCTCACGCGTTTGACGCCGAGCTCGGTCAGTTCCGCAAGGCTGTAGCGGTGCGGCTGCGTTCCCATCAGGAAGTTCACCGGCCGGTCCACGGAACTGACGACGGCCTTGATCTCGTCACGGCTGGTGATGCAGGGCGCGTAGAGCACGTCGGCGCCCGCTTCCTGATAGGCCTGGAGACGGGTGATCGTGTCCTTGAGGTCGGCGATGCCGAGGAGAAAACTCTCGCAGCGCGCTGTCAGCGTGAACGGGAACGGCAATGAGCGCGCGGCCGCGACCGCGGCGCGCACGCGATCCACGGCCTTCGCGAATTCATACAAGTTCTCGCCGGGACGATTGATCGAGTCTTCGATCGAGCCGCCGACGACACCGGCCGCCGCGGCATGGCGGATCGTCTCGGCGACCGTGTTCGGGTCGTCGCCGAAACCGTTCTCGAGATCCGCGCTGACCGGGAGATCCGTTTCGACGCAGATCGTCGCGATGTGCGCAATCATGCTCTCGCGCCCGACCTGGTTGTCGGGGACGCCCGATGAAAACGCATAACCGGCGCTCGTGGTCGCGAGTGCCTGGAAGCCGAGCCGCTCGAGGATGCGGGCGGTGCCCACGTCCCAGGGATTCGGGATGATGAATGCACCCTTGCGCGCGTGCAGGGCGCGGAAGGTCTCGGCCTTCTGTGTCTGGGTTTTCATGGTGCGATTATGCTCGCACAGAAACTCGCCGGCAGCCCCGTGGCCGCCGGCGCATCCGCATCAATGGCTTGGCTCAGGCCGAGGCGCGCTTCTCCTCGTAACCCTGCCCGAGCAGGACGAGGATGTCGCTCCAGCCGCCATTGTGCGCCGCCACCATCGCCTCGTTCGGCAGGCCTTCGTGCGTCAACACGATCTCGGTTCCCTTGCCGGCCGGGTGGAACTCCACGGTCACGAGCGAATCGATGTGCTGCGCGTACGGGGAGTTCCACGTGAAGACGAGCCGGTGCGGCCGGTCGATCTCGCGATAGGTGCCGGTGTGCGGCACGGCTCCCGACGGCGTGTGCATGACGATCTCGAATGCTCCGCCGACGCGGGGGTCGACCTTCACCGCGGAGCGCTTGGTATCGCTCGGGCGCATGAAGACGGCGAGCTTGGCGGGATCGAGCCAGGCGTCGAACAATTCCTTCGCCGGCGCGGCGATCTCACGGCGCACGGTCAACTTGGGTACTGCTTGGGCTTCGTTCATCGACGTTTCCTCTTCCTGGGTTTGTCCTTGGTAATCAGTTTGTCGAGCGCTTCGAGCCGCTCTTCCCAAAAGCGCTTGTAATGCTCGATCCAGGCCGCGGCCTCCGCGAGGGGAGCGGCATCGAGCGACAGCACGTGGTCGCGCCCGCGGATCGTGCGGCGCACGAGCCCCGCGCGCTCGAGCATGCGCACGTGCTTGGAGACGGAATTCAGCGAGATGGGGAACTCGCTCGCGACCTCGGTGACCCGGGCATCGCCGGCCGCGAGGCGGGCCAGGATGGCCCGGCGCGTGGAATCCGCCACCGCGCCCAGCAGGTTGTCCATGGCCGCATTTCTATATTCACCCATAGGGGTGAATATAAGCCGAAACGGCGCCGCGCGCAAGCGCGGGGCGCCGGGGCCGTGTGCGGGGCTACTTCGGGATCGGCAGGATCATCGACACGCGCTTGCGATAGTCCTCGTACGCCTGGCCGTGGGCGCGGAGGAGGTCGCGTTCCTCGAATTGCAGCGCGATGAAGATGTATCCGGTCGTCGCGAGCGTGAACACCAGATGCCCGACGGTCATGGTCGGCGCCGACCAGAACGCGATCAGGAATCCGAGCATCAGCGGGTGACGCACGAGCTTGTAGAGGAAGTTGAGCTGGAAGTGCACTTCGGTGTACGGCGTCTGGCGCAGGTTCAGGTACACCTGCCGCAGGCCGAAGAGATCGAAGTGATTGATCATGAATGTCGTCAGCAGCACGATGAACCAGCCGAGGCCGAACAGCGCCCACAGCACCATGCGGCCGATTTCGTTGTCCACGTGCCAGACGACGTCCACCATCGGGCGCCATTGCCAGAACAGCAGCACGAGCGCGAGGCTCGCGAGCAGCACGTAGGTGCTGCGCTCGACCGACTTCGGCACGAACTGCGTCCACCACGCCTTGAAGCCCGGCCGTGCCATGACACTGTGCTGGACCGCGAACACGCCGAGCAGCAGCGCGTTGATCAGGAGCGACTCGCCGAATGCGCCCGGCGTTCCCGAATCGATGCCCTTCGGGACGATGAAATTCCCGACGAATCCGATCGCATAAAGGAACGTCACGAGGAACAGCAGGTAGCTCGCGACGCCATAGAGAAACGCAATGAAGCGGCCCATGGATGTCTCCTCCCCAAAATTCCCGGCGCTATCTTGCTCCAAGCCAAACGACAATGACACCATGTCGCGTGAACGAATCCCGGATCCAGCGCGCGGTCGCCGCCTGCCAGTCCAATGCCTGGCCGCAGGCCGAGTTGCTCTGCGCTGAAATCCTTGGGGAAAATCCTGAACAGGTAGACGCACTCCAGATCCTCGGCAACATCCGCGCGAGATCGGGCGACACGCACGCGGCGGAACCCTATTTCGAACGGGCACGAAGCGTCGCGCCCGACAACCTCTTCGTACTGAACAGCCTGGGCGGTATCTATGCCGCGAACGGCCGGCCGCAGGAGGCGCGCGCGGCGCTCGAGGCGGCGCTTCGCATCGACAGCCGCTTTCCCTGGGCGTTGCACAATCTCGGCAGCCTGCTGATGGAACTCGGCGAGCGGCGCACCGCGCGCCGCTGCTTCGAGCGCGCGCTCGAGAGCAACCCGAACCACGTGGACGCGATCGCGGCGCTCGCCGATGCGGTGGAACAGGACAATCAGGTCGACGAGGCACGGGCGAACGACATCGATCGCGAACTGCACGCGCCGCGAATGGAGAACGCCGTTTCGGCGAGTTCTCCCGCGACCGTCGCGCACCTCACGGAGTTCGTGAAGGGCACGGACCCGGCGACCTGGACCCGGACCGAAGCGGACGGCCTGCCGACGCCGGTATTCCTCGTTGGCTTTCCGCGTTCCGGCACGACGTTGCTCGAACAGGTGCTGGCCGCGCACTCGGGCGTCGTCGCCCTGGAGGAGCAGGAGAATTTCGCGGATGCCTTTGACTCGCTGCTGCTCGCGCCGGATGCATTCGAACGCTGGGCTTCACTTCCACCTTCCGAGTTGACGGTGTTCCGGCGCGGTTACTGGAAGCGCGTGCAGGCCGGGCTCGGCCGTCCTCATGACGGCCGACTGCTCGTCGACAAGCTGCCGCTGAACCTCGCGCTGCTGCCGCTGATCCACCGGCTGTTTCCGGATGCGCGCATCATCCTGGCGCTGCGCGATCCGCGCGATGTCATCGTGAGCTGCTATCGCAACCGCTTCGCAATGAACCCGGCGATGTTCCAGTTCCTGTCGCTCGACAGTGCAGCGCGCTAGTACGACGCGGTCATGAATCTCGCCGATGCCTCGCGCGAGCGGCTGCCCCTCGCAGTGCACGAAGTGCGGTACGAGGACGTCGTGAACGACCTGCGCGCGACCGCCGGCAAGCTTGTCGCGTTCCTCGGCCTGCCCTGGAGC
>JANNKZ010000175.1:0-4019 GCA_031396515.1 Gammaproteobacteria bacterium | reverse complement strand
GAGGAGTACCATCTGGAAATCTGGCGTTCGTACTCGGACTACGTCCGGGAATTCCTGCTGGACGCCGCTCGATCGGAATTGGCGGAAAGAACAAGCGAGGGGGACGATCATGCGCAGCGTTCAGCCGGTTGACGTGCGGGTTGCGGTTCGGCGGGTGCTCTGCGCCGCGCTGCTGTGTGGCGGATCGTCGGCAGCGATCGCCGACCAGGCGGAACCCACGCCCTTCGGCGAAGTCGTCGTCACCGCGCAGAAGCGCGAACAGAACATCCAGGACGTCGGCATCGCGGTGACGCCGCTCGGCGAAGATTCACTGGCGGACCTAAATATCAAGACGGCAACCGACATCGTGCGAGCCGTGCCCAGCCTGAAGATGAATGCGTACTCCTCGTCGCAGGTCGTGTTCAACATCCGCGGTATTGCACAGAACAGCTACGGCGATGAGCAGGAACCGCCGGTTGCCGTTTACCAGGACGACAGCTACTCGAGCTCGATCAATCTCGCGAGTTTCCCCGTGTTCGACCTGGCCCGTGTCGAAGTGCTGCGCGGCCCGCAGGGCACCCTGTTCGGCCGAAACGCCACGGGCGGAGCGATCCAATTCATCTCGCGGCGGCCCACCGAGGAGTTCGAGGGTTACGCGAGCGCGACCGTCGGGCGCTTCAACCAGCGGATCATCGAGGGCGCGGTATCCGGTCCGTTCTCGGAGAACGTGCAGGGGCGCATCGCCATCATCAGCAACCAGGATGACGGCTACATGGAGTCGCTGGTCGATGGCATCGAGGACCGCGGCGCCAACGACCATTACGCCGTGCGCGGTCAGCTCGCCTTCCAGCCGGGCGAAGCGACCAACGTCAACCTGATCGTGCGCTACCTGAAAGCGGACAAGGAGCGCCAGGCGGGGCTGTACTCACACGAGCCGGCCTGCCCGAATTCGAATCGGCAGGGAGAGTTCACGCCGGCAACGGTCGATTGCCCCTTCTGGCTGTCGGGAGAGGGTGCGACCGCTACGGGCTTCCGCAACGACGACATCATCCCGAGCCGGGGCGGCGATCCGTGGGCGACCGAGGAAACCTCGCTGTCCTACGTGGATCGCGAAATCAAGGCGGCGACGCTGCGCATCGATACCCCGATCGGAAATTGGGACCTGGTATCCATCACCGACGTCCAGGATGCCGACAAGTTCTACATCGAGGGCGGCGATGCCTCGCCGGATGAAGGCGTCGTCTTCTACCAGGGCAGCGACATCAAGCAGTTCTCGCAGGAGGTCCGCCTGTCGGGCGACTTCGGCAACAACTACCTGACCGTCGGTGTCTACGGCATGAAGGTCGAGGGCGACTACACGGGGCAGTTCGCCGATCCCTTCTATGCGGACTACTACGGCGACCCGGCCTTCGCCTACATCCCGGTCATCGAGGCAGAGCAGACCACGAAGTCCTGGGCCGCCTTCGCGCAGAATGAGTGGAAGGCGACCGACAAGCTGAGCTTCATCGCCGGTCTGCGCTACTGGCACGACAAGAGGGAGGGCGCCTACTACGGCGAAGAACCGAGCAACGGCATCATCATCGCCTTCGACAACACCCAGGTGGTCGGCATCAATTACAACGGACCCTTCGACGAGTCCGTCGTGCCGATCACGCTGGTACCCGAGGATGCGCACGCAACCTTCGACGACTTCACCGCGCGCCTCGAGCTCGATTACCGGGTCAACGACAATTTGCTGCTGTTCACCAGCTACAACCGCGGCAGCAAAAGCGGCGGCTTCTCGTTCTCCACCGGCACGCCTTTCGCCGACGACCCGTCTTTCGGCGTGCCGTTCGGCACCGACGCGCAGTTCCTGAACGGCATCCCGTTCGACCCGGAGACGCTGGACGCCTTCGAGGTCGGCGTCAAGTCCTCGATCGGCTCGAATACCACGCTCAACGCCAGCGCCTTCTACTACGACTACACGGACTACCAGGCATTCGTACAGCTCGGCGTAAACCAGACGATCATCAACCTGCCGGCGACGGCGCACGGCCTGGAAATGGAGCTCAACTCGCACCCGACGGATCGGCTGACGCTCCAGCTCGGCGTGTCGTTGCTGAGCTCGAACGTGGAGGACATCATCCTTCCCGACACGGTAACGGAAGTGGAACACGACATGCCGCAGGCGCCGGGTTTCTCGGGTAATGCGCTCGCGCGCTACGAGTTCCCGCTCGCGGGCGGCGTCGCCGCGATACAGGGCGACGTGCTCTTCACCGACGAATTCTGCTTTACCATCCTGTGCGCACCGGTCGAGCAGGAAGACTCGTATGCGGTGGCAAATGCGCGCATCAGCTTCGGGGCGGAGGACAGACGCTGGGAAGTCGCGGCATTCGTCGACAACCTGACCGAAGAGGAATACCGCGTTTACGCCTTCGACAGCTCGCTGTTCGCGGGCGTCGTGGCCGGCGTGTATGGCAGGCCGCGGACCTACGGCCTGACGGCGACCTACCGCTTCGGCGCGGGGTACTGACAGCCGCGGGCGCGTGAAACTCGCCAGGCACTTCTACCGGCTGCCGGTCCGCTTCGACGTCGATCGGCTGCGCGCCGAGGTCGAGGCCCTGCCGGCGGACGCCTGGTCGCGCCATCCGAGCGAATACGAGGGCAACACCGCCGCGCGCCTGATCACCGTCGGCGGCGAGCAGAACGATTTCACGGCGGGCGAGATGCGGCCGACCGCGGCGCTCACGGCCAGTCCGTATGTCCAGCAGGTGCTGGCATCGTTCAGCACGGTCTGGTCGCGCTCGCGCCTGATGCGCATCGAGGGCGGCGGCTCGGTGCCGCAGCACAGCGATATGAACCATCACTGGTTCTATCGCGTGCGGGTGCACATCCCCGTGATCACGCGCCCCGAAGTCCGTTTTCACTGCGCCGACCAGAATGTGCACATGGCGGCCGGCGAAGCCTGGATCTTCGACAACTGGCGCGAGCACAAGGTGCTGAATCCGACCACCGACGCGCGCATCCACCTCGTGGCGGACACGGTGGGCACCTCGACATTCTGGCGGCTGGTCAACCAGGGCCAGGTTGAGAACTTCGACCGGCCGAATGCGAATTCCCGGCTCATCCCGTTCGATCCGGCCGCCAGGCCGCAACTCCTCGTCGAGCGATTCAACGCCGCGCCGCTGATGCCGCCTGCAGAAGTCGAGCAACTGGCCTACGACCTGCTCGGCGACCTCGCGCCTTCGGATGCGCGCCCGGAATCCGCCGCGGCGGTCGGGCAGTTCATCAGCCTGACGATCGATTTCTGCCGCGACTGGCGCTCACTATGGACTCTGCACGGCGACGCGCCCACCGCGAAGGGCAAGTACGAGAGTCTCGTCGAGTTCATCCAGAAGCAGATGCGGCAGCTGCCGCCCGTGCGGGTTGCGAGCACCGGTTACAGCGCACAGAACGTGCTCAACGCGCGGCTGATCGCGCAGTTGTTTGGCGGCGCCAGCGGCCGCCGACGGGAAGCTGCCGAATTCAATGTCAGCGCGGACGCGCCCGCCCAGCCGGCGAAAGCCGCAAGCGAACTTGCGGTCATCGAACGCCCGATCATCATCCTGAGCGCGCCGCGGGCCGGCAGCACATTGCTGTTCGAGACGCTGGCGCAGGCAGCGGGGCTTTATACGATCGGCGGCGAGAGCCACCGCCTGATCGAGGGCATCGATGCGCTGCGCCCGGGCGGCGGGGCTGTAACCTCCAACCGCCTGACGGAAAAGGACGCGTCGCCCCCGATCGCTGCCGAGCTGCGCCGGCGGTTCGCGTCCCAGCTTCGCGATCGCGACGGGCAGGCGCCGACGCCGGGTGTGAACGCGCGGCTGCTCGAAAAGACGCCGAAGAATGCGCTGCGCATACCATTCCTCCTGCAAGTCTTTCCCGACGCGCAGTTCATATTCCTGCACCGCGAGCCACGCGCCAACCTCGCCAGCATGATGGAAGCCTGGCGCTCGCGCGGCTGGGTGACCTACAAGAAGCTCGCTGGCTGGAACGGGCCGTGGTCGCTGCTGCTGCCGCCG
>JANNKZ010000163.1:0-6223 GCA_031396515.1 Gammaproteobacteria bacterium | reverse complement strand
CGCACGGACGGCGAGGAAGAGCGACGCTACGAGGTCTACTTCGACGGCAGCGTGTCCGGCCTGTCGGAGGGCGCATCGGTGCGTTATCTCGGGATGGCCGTCGGGCGCGTATCGCGCATCGGCATCGACCCGCGAAATTCTGCGCGCGTACGCGTGGTCATCGAAATATCGGAAGACACGCCGGTCAAGGGCGACACCGTCGCACGCCTCGCCTTGCAGGGTGTCACGGGACTGGTCTCCTTGAATCTCGAGCCGCGCGATCCGGGCTCGCTGCCGACGCCGCCGGTCGAAAGCCTGAAATACCCGGTCATCCCGTCGCAGCAGTCCCAGTTCTCGGAGCTGGTGAGCAGCCTGCCCGAGATCGTCGCGAAAGCGGGAGAGGCGCTCAACCGCATCAATGCCATGCTCTCGGACAAGAACATTGCCGCCGCAGCCGCGGCCGTCACCTCTGCGGAGAAGGCATCCGCGGAACTGCCCATGGTGGTTGGCGAAGCACGCGCGATGTTCCTGGAGCTCCGCGCTGCCGCCACGCAGATCAGGGCAACCGCGGAGGCATTGCATGAGTTGACGAGCTCGAGCGGCGAGAAGATCGATGTCGCCGCGACGCGGCTTCGCGAAGTCGCCGACAACGTGGCGAACATGTCCGCGCGCCTCGACGGAATGATCGAAAGGAACGAGGGAAATATCGACCGCTTCGCCAGCCAGGGGCTCGAGGAGTTCGAAGAACTCGTGCGCGAGACGCGCCGGGCCGTGCGCGCGATCGATACTCTGACGGAAAGCCTGGAGCGCGATCCATCGCGCCTGATCTACCGCCCGGCCCCCGCGGGCGTGGAGATTCCCCCATGAAAAGCATATTGACCCCTGCCACGGCGCTGGCCGCCAGCCTGCTGGTTGCCGGCTGTTTCGGAGGGCTCAAGAACGAACAACCGGCGCCCGTCCATTACCGGATCAGCGCGCCAAAACTGGCGTCGGGGGAACCGCTCGCCGCGGATGTTCTGGTCGCAGTGGCGGCGACTGCGCCGGGGCTCGACGGCACCGGTATCGCCGGACGCTGGCCGGGATCGCGCATCGATTACCTGGCGGGTGCCCGCTGGCCGGTGCGCGTACCCGCACTCATCGAGTCGGCGATGATCGAGGGGCTGCAGGATTCCCGGCGGCTGCGCTCGGTGCAGGGTGACTTCGGGCGTTTCCGCACGACCCATTCGCTGTCGCTCGAAGTGCGCCGCTTCGAGGCCGATTACACGGGCGGCGAGCCGCCCGTCGCGCGGGTCGCGCTTGCCGTGACCGTCGGGCAGATGTCGGACCGCGGCGTGCTGGCCGCTTTCACGGTCGAGGCGGAGGAGCGCGCGTCGGAAAACCGTGTCAGCGCCGTAGTGGCTGCGCTCGATGCGGCGTTTCAGCGTGCCGCGAACGACGTGGCGGGGAAAAGCCTGGATGCCATCGCGCGGGATCTGGCGGTTACCCGGGACCCGGCCGCGACAATTTCACCCTGAATCGGGACCTCAGCCGGCGAACATCGGGCTGTAGCCGTATTCGCCGCGGGTCTGCGCGATCAGGATCTGCAGGAAATCCTCGGCCGACATCGGCTCGCCGAACAACCGGCCCTGGCCGTAATGGCAGTCGCGGCTGCGCAGGAAATCGAGCTGCTGCTGCGACTCGATGCCCTCGGCGACGACCTCGAGGTCGAGGTTCTTGCCCATCTCGATGATGGTGCGCACGAGCGTCGCGTCTTCGCGCGAGACCGTCGCGTGACGCACGAAGGACTGGTCGATCTTGAGCGTACCGACCGGGAACTGCTGCAGCGCCGACAGCGACGAGTAGCCGGTGCCGAAATCGTCGATCGACAGGTGCAGGCCCATCGCATGCAGCTCGTCGAGCAGGCGGACCGTGCGGCCCGCCTCGGTCATCAGGGTGGTCTCGGTGATCTCGAGCTCGAAGTTCGACGGGGCGACGCCCATGTCGTCGAACACCGAGCGATAGCGCGTCAGGAACTCCGCCTGCCGCAGCTGCTTCAGCGACAGGTTGATCGAAATGCGGCCGGGCTTGGGCACCTGGTCCTGCCAGCTGCGGTAGTCGCGGCAGACGCGCCGCAACACCCACACGCCGATCTCCTGGATCAGGTTCGATTCTTCGGCGAGCGGGATGAACTGCGCCGGCGAGATGTCGCCATGGCCCGGCAGCCGCCAGCGGATCAACGCCTCGCCGCCGACCACGCGGCCGTCGCGCAGGTCCACCTTGGGCTGGTACATGATCACGAGCTCGTCGCGCTCGACCGCGCGGCGCAGCTTCGCCTTCAGCATCAGCCGCTCGACCGCGACCGCGCTCATTTCCGGCGTGAAGAAGCTGTGGCTATTGCCGCCGTTCTGCTTCGAGTAGTACATCGCCGCGTCGGCGTCGCGGATCAGGTCCACCACGTTGTCGGCGTCGCGCGGGCAGAAGGCGACACCGACGCTGCCGGTCACGTACAACTCGTGCTGGTTCAGCTGGAACGGCCGGCCGAGTTCATCGAGCAGCTCGCGCGCGAGCGCGCTGATGGCGGGCCGGTTATCGGTGTCCGGCGGCAGGTTCTCGACGAACAGCGCGAACTCGTCGCCCGCGAGCCGGCCGAGCATCGTGTCGGCGGGCAGCTTGCGGTTCATGCGCTCGGACAGGATCTCGAGCGCGCGGTCGCCGGCGGCGTGGCCGAAGGTGTCGTTGACCTGCTTGAACTGGTCGAGGTCGAGGTAGATCATCGCGAGCTCGCGGCCGGCGCGGCGGGTGCGTGCGATCGCCTGCTGCAGCGAATGCTGGAACTGCAGGCGGTTCGGGATCTTGGTCAGCGTGTCGTAGCGCGCGAGGTAGCGGATGCGCCGCTCCGCGCGCTTGCGTTCGGTGATGTTGCGCGCGACGAAGATGCAGCCCTGGAAGCGCGGGTCCTCGGAGGCCATCACCGAGCCCGACAGCGACACCGGCACGACCTGACCGGCCTGGGTGCGGATGGTCAGCTCGAGCATCTCGTTCGCGGCCTGCTCGATGCTGAAGTTCGGGCGGTCCTGGTCCGAGATCACGTAGGCGAGCTGGCGGCCGAGGAGTTCCATCTGCGACCAGCCGAAGAGCTGCGTCGCGGCCAGGTTGACACGCTTGATCAGACCGTCCGGGGACGTGATCAAGACGGCGTCGTTCATGCTGTCCAGCATGATGTCGAGCGCGCGGCCGGTCGCCGCGTGATCGGAGAGGTTGATGCGCAGGCGCTCGAGGGCGCTGCCGAGCGAGCCGCCGACCCTGCCGACCGGCACTTCGATGTGCGTGACCCAGTCGCCGGCGGAGAGCCGCTCGACCGCGTGCAGCAGGTCCGCGAGCGGGGCCTCGATACGGGCCGTGAAACGCCAGGCCGTCACCAGCGCGATGACGAGCAGCAGCCCGACGCCGGCCAGCAGCCACAGCAGGATCTGCGCATTCGCGCCCCCGGCGAGGCCGGCGATCGCGACCAAGCCGAGCACCACCACGAGCGCGACGGCGGTCGCGGTGGCAATCGCAAGCCCATGCTTTTTCAGCATCCGTTGCATGCGGTCGTGGCAGCCCCTGGCGGAAACCCGCATCATACCGGGGAAATCCGGGGTTCCCCAACTTGAACCGATGGCAGCTGACCGGCCGCGACCGCGGTCATATCGTGACGCTCGCCGAGCCGCGCTGCCAGCTGCATGGGGCCGCGGTCGAGCCGTTCCTGGCAATGCGCGATGCCGCCAGGCAGGCCGGCTTCGACCTGGCGCCGATTTCGTCCTTCCGCGACTTTGAGCGCCAGCGCGCCATCTGGAATGCGAAGTTCCGGGGCGAGCGGCCGGCGCTCGACCGGCGCGGCCGGCGCGTGAACATGAGGAAGCTCGATCCAGCCGCGCGCGTCACCGCGATTCTCTGCTGGTCTGCGCTGCCGGGCACGAGCCGCCACCACTGGGGCAGCGATGTGGACGTCGCCGACGGGCACGCGATCGCGCGCGGCTATGAGCTCCGCCTCGAAGCGGACGAATACCGGCGCGGCGGCCCGTTTGCGGCGCTCTCCGCCTGGCTCTCCGCGAACATGCGCCGCTTCGGTTTCTTCCGTCCGTATGCGAGCCGGCGCGCGGGCGTGCAGCCCGAGGCCTGGCACCTGAGCTATGCGCCGGTCGCGCGCGGGGCGCTTGCGGCGATGACGACGGAATTGCTCGTGGACGCGATCCGCGGGCAGGGCGTCGACGGCGAGGATGAGATCCTCGCACGGCTGCCGGCGATCAGGGAACGGTACGTGCTGGACGTGGACGCGCCGCCGCGGATGCGGTCGCGCTACGCGCGGCTCAACCCGCGCTCGTCTCGGCCGCGCCCCACACCTCCTTGAGGTGCTCGATCAGCAGCGTGCGCACGCCGCCCATCGGGTTCGGCTCCACCGTGAAGACCGGCGGATTGCGGCGCAGCATCGGCCAGCGGCTGCCGCGCGTGAGGCCGCTCAGGTAATCCACGTTCTGGCGGATCGCGTTCATATACGGGTTGTCGCCGCCGTACAGCGGTTCGACGTGCCGGTAGGCGTGTTCGAAGGACTTTCCGAGGCGTTTCTCGATGGTGGCGGCGATGAACTGCGGCGTCTGGCGCAGCAGGTCGAGGCCGGAACCGTAGAGCACCTTCAGCCCGTCCGCGCCCGAGTGCACGGCGACGCCGCCCAGCACGAACTCGGCGTAGAGCCGGTCGCGGCATTTCTCGAGGTAACAGCGGTCCGCCATCTGCGCGAGCATGTCGGCGGTGCCGAGCAGCTGCCCGACCAGGCGGTCGCGCGGATCGTCCACGCGCAGCAGGTCGAGCGGCACTTCGTAGCCCGTGAAGTGGACCAGGCGGGTGGCGATCGGCACCCAGTCCGCCATGCCGGCTTCGGGCAGGTATTTGCTCAGGTACTTGGCGCTGCGCGTCACGTGGTTGCGCGTGAACACGGCGCCGTTCGCGACCGCGGTCTCGCTCGTCTCGCGGATGTAACCCGCGTCGTGGAAGAGCGCGGTGATGATGCCCATCAGCGCCCGTTCGGCGCCGATGCGCGGACCGTCCGCATGCGCGCGCTCGTAGCCCGCCATCAGCCGGGTCATCGCCAGCACCACGTCCTGCGAGTGCTGCAGGTCGTGGTAGACGGTGTCGACGCCGAGGTAGCCCGGCATCTCGCCGGTGAACAGGCGCTCGAAATCCTTGAGCGCGGCGACCAGGGCGTCCTGGGGCGCGCCCGGCCAGGTGTCCGAATAGAGCTCGAGCACCGCCTCGCGCACGGCGACGGGCTGGCTCACCTGCACCGTGTCCGTGACGTCGAAATCGCTGCGCCGGTAGGGTCTGGGCACGCGCCTGCGGTCCTCCGCACTGGGAATATCGACCGATTTTACGCCCCAGTTCCGGCGCCCGGCCGGTGCGGATGTCGCGTATTTGCGCGGTGTCACATCCTGTCCCTCAGGCTATGTCAAACGCGGCCAGGACCGGCGCATGGTCGGAGGGCCGCTCCCAGCCACGCGTCGAGCGGTCGATGGTGCAGGCCCGGCAGGCGGCGGCCAGCCCGGGCGAGCCGAGCATCAGGTCGATGCGCAGGCCGTTGTTCCGGCGGAAGGCGCCCATGCGGTAGTCCCACCATGAGAATGTCTTCTCCGGCTGGTCGAACTGCCTGAAAAGGTCCTTGAAACCGAGCGCTTCGATCCTGGCGAGCGCCTCCCGCTCGGGTGGGCTGACGTGGACCGAGCCCTCCCAGGCGGCCGGATCGTGTACGTCGCGGTCCTCGGGCGCGATGTTGAAGTCGCCGAGGACCAGCAGGCGCGAATGGCGGGCGACGAGTGCGGCCAGGTAGCTGCGCAGGCGCTCGAGCCAGGACAGCTTGTAGCCGAACTTCTCGGAACCGACAGCCTGGCCGTTCGGCACGTAGACATTCACGATGCGGATGCCGCTGCAGGTCGCTGCGATCACGCGACGCTGCGGATCGTCGTCGCCGGGCATTCCCATAACGACGTCGGAGAGCGGTTCGCGCGACAGGATGGCGACGCCGTTGTAGGTCTTCTGGCCGAAATGGGCGACGGAATAACCGAGGGCGCGGATCGCATCCGCGGGAAACTGATCGTCGGGGAGCTTCAGTTCCTGGAGGGCGAAGGCGTCGACCGGATGGTCCGCGAGCCACTGTCGCAGGTGATCGATTCGAACGCGCAGCGAGTTCACGTTCCAGGTCGCGATCTGCATGCCGGCGCTAATATACGCGCCG
>JANNKZ010000151.1:0-5157 GCA_031396515.1 Gammaproteobacteria bacterium | reverse complement strand
GCAGGCGCGGCTCCAGGCGAATCGCCTCGCGGAAGCACGGCACCGCCTCCTCGAAGCGCTGCTGCATTGCCAGCACGCTGCCGAGATCCTCGTGCAGGTGCGGGAAATCCGGCTTCAGCGAAATTGCATGGCGAATCGTCTGCTCGGCCTCCGGGAAGCGCGCCTGTTTCAGCAGCGCGTGGCCGAGCAGCCGCAGGTGGTCGACGCTGCCCGGATTATCCTGGAGGTACTCGCGGCAGGCGATTTCGGCGCGCAGCGGGCGATTTGCCCGCATCGCCTCGAGCGCGGCCTGGATGCTCGCCGGGCCGGTTACTTCAGGTACTTGTCGAACCATCCGAGCACGCGCGCCGCGTAGTCCTTCTCGAACTCCGGACTCCAGTCGCCATGATGGGTGTCCGGGTAGACGACCAGTTGCGAGTCTATGCCGCGACGGCGCAGCGACTGGTAGAAAAGTTCCGCGTTCAGCACCGGCACGTTCCAGTCGTCGCGGCCGCCAAGGAAGATCGTCGGCGTCGTCACCGCCCCCGCCTTCAGGAGCGGCGACAGCGCGTCGTACTTCTCGCGGTTTTCCCAGGGCACGCCGAGTTCCCAGTTGTACCACTTCTGGTAGATGTCATGACCGTAGTTGGCGGCGATGTAGCTGTGTCCCGCACCGGAGGCCGCCGCCTTGAAGCGCGTCGTCCGCGTGATGACCGTGTTCGTCATGTAGCCGCCGTATGAATACCCGAACACCGCGAGCCGCTCGGGATCGGCGTAGCCTTCCGCGACCGCGTGATCGACGGCGGCGATCACGTCGTCATAGTCGGTGATGCCCCAGGTGCGGTGGATCGCGCTCACGAATTTTGCGCCGCGGCCGGTCGAGCCGCGCGGATTCGGCTCGACCACGACATAGCCGTTGGCCGCGAAGTACTGCGTCTTGACGTCGTATCCCCAGGCGAACTGGCCGACCGGCCCGCCGTGGATGTGCAGGATGGTGGGATAGCGTCGGCCGCCGACGAAACCGGGCGGCTTCGTCACGAGGGCTTCGACGTCCGTGCCGTCGGCGCTCTTGAAGCGCACTTTCTCCTTGCTGCCGATCGCGACCGCGCGAAGGAACTCGTCGTTGATGCGGGTCAGCCGGCGGAGTCCGCCTTTGGCGACCGCGTATAGTTCGGGCGCGCCATTCGCCTCCTCCGCGCGCACGACGATGGCGCCGCCCTTGGCGACGTCCATCGCCGAAACATTCACGTCGCCGCCAAGCAGCGATTCGACCCGGTCGTCCTTCACGCGTACGCGCGCGAGGCGCGTGCCGCTCTCGAAGTCATAGAGAAAATAGATCCACTCGCCGTCCGCCGACCAGCGGAAAGAAGTAACCCAGGCATCGAGTGGGCCGGCGAGGATCCGAGCGGTACCCCCTGCCGCCGGCAGGATGGCGAGCTGCGGGCTCGCGTAGACACCATCCGCCGCCGTCAGGAACGCAATCTGTGTCCCGTCGGGGCTCCAGGCGGGATCGCTCTTGGTCGCGTCGTCGTTCGTGAGACGGGTGAGCGTCTGCCCGCGGTCGGTATTGTCGGCGGCGACCAGCCAGAGGTCGGTCTTGTAGCTCGCGTCCGATTCGGTCTCGCGGTTGCTGACGAACACGATCCGGCTGTTGTCCGGCGACCAGTCAGCCCCGGACTCGCTGTACGGACCCGAAGTCAGGGGTTTCAGCGTCTTCGAGCCGAGGTCGTAGCCATAAAGATGTTCGGCGCGGTCGCCGGTCAGGTAACCCTCGCCTGCGTCTTCCTTGAACTCGAGCCGCGTGATGACGAAGGGCTTCGGCGCAGGGGCCTCAAACGTCTTGTCGCTGGACTTGTCGCCTTCCTTCGGCTTGAGTGATTCCTCGGTGAATCGCAGCAAAAGCCGCGACTCGTCGCGCGAGAAGTTGAGCAATTCGATGCCCTGGGTGAAGTCCGTCACCTGCTCGGCCTCGCCGAAGCGGTCGAGTGTGAGTTTCCAGAGCTGGTTGCTGCCCGAGCGATCCGACAGGAAATAAAGTGCGCGCCCATCCTTCGACCAATAGGGATTCCAGGATGCATTGCCTTCCGTCGTGATGGCGCGCGCTTCGCCGCCGACGGCCGCGACCACGTGGATGCGGTCGTCCGCCGTGTAGGCAACCTGCCGGCCATCGCGCGAGAACACCGGATCGTCCGGCGACTTGAGCGAGCGGAAGTCCTCAGGCGTAACCGCGCGCGGCGTCGCATTCGTGCGCTTCAGGCCCTTGCCCGGCGTGGCGCCGGTCGCCTTGCCGTCCCGGTACACGACCTGGCCGTTCACCCAGACGGTCTGGATTCCAATCGAGAGCGCCGTCGGGTCGGTCGTCGTCGAGCGATCCGCTACGGTTGCCGGATCGAGCAGCACGAGATCGGCGTAAGCGCCCGCACGGATCGTGCCGCGATCCGTGATGCCGACGTGCGCCGCGCCGAGGCTCGTCATCCTGCGGATCGCCTCCTCGAAGCCGAGTAGCCTCTGCTCGCGCACGTAGACGCGCAACACCTTGGTGAATGCGCCCGTGCTGCGCGGATGCCGGCTCACGAGCGCGCCATCCGAGCAGATGTTCGAATGCGGCCAGGCAATGATCGCGGCGACGTCGTCCGCGCGCATGCTGGTGCCGATTACACCCTCGGACGCGCCTTCCACCTGCGAGCGCGTGGTGAGTTCCATCAGCGTCGCCGGCTCGTCCTTGCCCGTCATGCGGGCAATTTCGGCGATCGTCTTGCCGACCAGTGACGGATCCAGCGAATACTCGGAGATCAGCAAGCCGTCCGCGGGCGCGATGCTCTTCAGGACGAACTCGGCCGTGGCGCGGTTCGTGTAGTCCCGGTCCGGGAACAGCACGGTCAACGTCGAATGCCAGTACTCGTAGGGATAGACGTCGGCCGTGACGTCCACGCCGTCGGCACGCGCCTTCTCCAGGATGTCGAGCAACCGCTTCGACTGCCCCCACCAGTCCACCATCGCGAGCTTCATGTGCGAGACCTGCACCGGAATCTTCGCCTCGCGGCCGATGCGCACGAGCTCGTCGATCGCCGCCCAGAACCAGCGGTCCTCGCTGCGGACGTGGCTGATATAGCGCCCGCCGTAGCGCGCCGCTTCCTTCGCGAGTTCGATGATCTCGCCGGTGTCAGAATTGATGCCGGGATCGTATTCCAGGCCGGTCGCGAGCCCGAGCGCACCCGCTTCCATGCCCTCGGTGAGCATCGCCCGCATGCGCGCAATCTCGGCGGGCGTGGCATGCCGCTTGAAGTCCTTGCCCATGACGGCATCGCGCAGGTCGCCATGCCCGACATAGGTCGCGACGTTGATCGCGGCCGGCGATTTCGCCTGGCGTTCGAACAGCTCCCTGACCGGATAACTCATGCTGCCGTCTTGGCCGGCGACGATCGTCGTCACGCCCTGGCTGACGACCGGCAGGGCCGCGCGATCGTCGAAAAGGCCACCGTCGTGATGGCTGTGCGTATCGATGAAACCGGGCGTCAGCGTCAGGCCGCCGGCATCGACGACAGTTTCTCCCGGCGCCGGCTTCAGGTCGCCGACCGCGACGATGCGCTCGCCCGAAATGCGCACCGCACCGTCGACGGCCGGCGCGCCGGTGCCGTCCACGATGCGGGCATTGACGATCAGCGTGGTGTCGTCGGCCGCCGCGGCGAGCGCAGCCTGGCAGGCCAGCGTCGCGAACAGCGCGGCGCCGCGAATTACTCTTATGAATTTCACTCGGAAGACTCCTTGACCCGGTCGAAGGGCAGGCCACGCAGGCCAAAGGTGTCGTAGACGAAGCTGCCGTTTCCGGCGCCGCCCTCAGGGAACGTCAGCGTGAAGGATTCATCGGCATCGGTGAACTGGCCGAGTGTCGCGGGCTTCAGCACCGCGCCCTCGGCGCAACCCTCGACGACGAGTGCACCGTCCTGCAGGTGCAGCCGGCAGGTTGCATCCGCTTCCGCGCTGAAATACGCACCGGTGAATCGTGCGAGATTTCCGGGCTGCCAGACCGGCGCCGACGATTTCGGTTTTTCGTCGGCCTCCTCGTCATCGGCGCCGGGAGGGCCCATTCGGTCCTTCAGGAAAACCTCGGAAACGGACGTCGCGAGCGCGCCGGAATCCGCGTCGTCGCGATTGCAGAGCACGATCGCCGTGAGGCGCTGCTCGGGGAAACGGAGGATCTGCGACCGGTAGCCGACCCAGGCGCCGCCATGGCTGACCGTGGGCAGCCCGCGCGTCTCTGCGATGCGAAGCCCTGCCGCGTAGTCGACGGGCTCACCGGAATTCAGCACGCCGACGGTCGTCGACTCGCGGATCAGCCCGGGACCGCCGAGTTCGCCGGTGTAGAAGTTGCGGTCCCACAGCGCGAGATCGTGCAGGTCGCTGTGCACCTGGCCGTCGCCGACCTGTTCCCAGCCGGTTTCGTCGATCGTGAACCGGTTGCCGCGGTGCGCATAGCCGCGCGCCAGCGTCGCGATGCCGTCGGGATAGCGGTCCACGATGCTCGTGTTCTTCATGCCGAGCGGCCGGAAGATACGCTCCTCGGAGAATTTCGCGAGCGACTGGCCGCTGACGCGCGCGACGACCACGCCAAGCAGGAAGTAGCCCGTGTTGCTGTATTCATATTCGACGCCGGGCTTCTCATTGGGCCGTGTCTGACGCGCCAGCGCCTGCACTGCCTCGTGGATCGTCGCGCCGTCCGCGCCGCTGCGGCCCTCCATGGCGATGATCGCGATGTAGTCGCGCAGTCCGCCGGTGTGGTTCAACAGGTGTCGGAGCGTCACGCCCTCGGCACTCGGTGCAAGTTCCGGCAGGTAGCGCACGACCGGATCGTCGAGCTTCAGCTTGCCGTCCTGCTGCAGCAGCAGGATCGCGAAGGCCGTGAACTGCTTCGACACCGAAGCGAGATTGAACGCGGAATGCGTGTCGAGCGGCTTGGCACGCGCGACGTCGGCGAGCCCGAACGCGTGCGCGTGCGTGAGCCGGCCATCCTTGATGACGCCCGCCGTGCAGCCGGGCTCGCCCGGCTTCACGAAAGCGTTCATGACGCTGGCGATCGCAGCATCGGCGGAGTCCGCTGCGGGCGCCGCGAGCGCGCAGGCAGCCAGGCCGCAGCCAGCGATGAACGCGGCGGCGCGCGCACGGGAAACGACGAGGAGG
>JANNKZ010000132.1:0-2647 GCA_031396515.1 Gammaproteobacteria bacterium | reverse complement strand
ATGCCGGAGCCGAGGTACAACAGACCCGCGAGCAGCCAAGGATCGATGCTTTGCAGCAAGTGCTTGGCCAGCGGTGTGGCCGCGCCAAACAGCAGCGCCGCGCCGAGCGCGGCAAGCACGCCGGGATGCCGCAGACGCATCAACCACAACATGGCTGGTTCCAATGCGGCCTGTGCATAGTTGCACAAGAATAACGCCGTTTATGGCAGACTTGTTTCATGATGTCCTCGTCTGCCCGTTTCCGCCGGCTCATGACGATCGCGCTTGCCGTCATGGTCATTGCGACGGGCGTGCCGTGGGCTCAGGTTCATGCCCATGAAAATGCGGGTGAAATCCAGGGTGCGCCGCTTTCTCATCAAGACCAATTGCACGACGGTAATTCGCAGGATAGTGGGTTGCACGTGCATGACCTCGGCTTGTTTGGCGAAAGTCCCATGACGTTGGCGCCGGCCCTGCGGCTGCCGGCCCCTGAGACCACCGACGACCAGTTTTTCGAACCTTACTTGCTGCCGCCGCAGGCGGAGCACGCTCCGCTCCTTCGACCTCCCGCTCGCACCTAAAACAAGCACTCGTTGAATGACCGGGACCGGCCCGATGCACCGGTCTGTCCCGCGCTTGTTGTTGCTGGAGGTTCTATGCCGATCTGTTTGGCCATCGGCCGCTGCGCGCTGGGTGCGGCGGCAATATTCACCGGATTTTTCGCGCCCTGCGCGCAGGGCGGGCCCGTACCCCTCACTCTCGAGCAGGCGCTCGAGCGCGCGATCGCCGGAAATCCGGCCTTGCGCGGCAGCGAGTATCTACTTCAAGCGTCGCGGGCTCGCGAGTCCGGTGCCGCGCAGTCACCGCCATTTGCGTTCGCGGCAGAGCTCGAGGATTTTGCGGGCAACGGCTCGCTGACCGGCGTGGACGCGTTGCAGACGACGTTGCGCCTGAGCAGCGTGCTCGAACTGGGCGGCCGCCGCGATGCGCGCATCGCCTTCGCCGAATCCGAAACCGATGTCGCGGCCCTCGAGCAGCGCGCGCAACGCCTCGACGTCCTGGCCGACGTCGCCGCGCGTTTCACCGACGTGGCGGCGATGCAAGAGGTGCTGAGTATTGTTGAAGAGGCGGCCCGCCTCGCGGCGCAGACGGTCGCACAGGTGCGTGAGCGGATTCGCATTGGTGCGGCACCCGACTATGAGTTGTGGCGGGCCGAGATCCAGGTGTCGCGCGCCGCCATCGAACGCGAGCATGCGAAACATGGGCTGGCATCCGCGCGCGTGCGGCTCGCCGCGACCTGGGGCGCGACTGAGCCGGAATTCGAGCGCGTGTCAGCCGAGCTTTTCGAGCTGCCTGACACAATGTCTTTCGAGCAGCTCAAGCAGCAAGTGGACGGTAGCCCCGCCATGCAGCGGATGTTGTCACGCGGGCGGCTTGCTGCCGCGAGGCTGCGGCTCGCCGAGAGTACGGCAAGCCCGGAAATCAGCTGGTCCGGCGGCGTTCGCCACATCGAGTCGCTGGGTGACACGGCGTTGGTGGCTTCCTTTTCGGTTCCTTTCGGCGCGCGCCGGCGCGCTGAGCCGGCCATCCGCGAGGCGGAGGCGCTGCGATCCAGTACCACGCTCGAAATCGAGACAGCGCGGGTCGCCGCCAAGGCGACGCTGTTCGAGTTGTACCAGGAACTCCTGCATGCGCGCACCGAAATGGAGGCGCTGCGCACCACTGTGAGGCCGAAATCGGAGGGCGTGCTGCGCTCGACCGAGCGGTCGTTCACGTTGGGGCGCACGACCTTCCTCGAGCTGGCAAACGCCCAGCAACAGTTGCTTGAAGTGGGCGCAGAAACCGTCGCAGCCGCGGCGAAGTATCACGGCCTGCTGATCCAGATCGAACGGCTGACGGGTGTGACCATGGCCGCCGACGTCGGGATCACCGGAGAGAACCCATGAAGACGATGAGACACGCACTGCGAGCGATCGGGATGGCTGTCCTGCTGGTACTGGCGGCTGGCTGCGAACCACGTGAAGGATCCGCGGTGGGGCATGGCGCGGCGTCCGCGGAAGAATTTGAGCGCGGGCCGCATCGCGGCCGGATGCTGAGGGACGGCGACTTCGGGCTGGAGCTCACGATCTTCGAAGAGGGAGTGCCGCCGGAGTACCGCGTCTATGCCTACGAGGACGACGAGCCACTGCCGCCGCAGGGCATCGAGCTTCGAGTCGAGCTTGTGCGCCTTGGCGGCCGCACGGACCGTTTCGCATTTCACCCGCAGGCCGATTTCCTGCGCGGCGACGGCGTGGTGGCCGAGCCGCATTCGTTTGACGTCAAGGTGACCGCGACTCGCGGCGGCAAAGCATCGACCTGGAGCTTTCCGAATTACGAAGGCCGGGTGCAAATCCTGGCGGGGGCAGCCAAGGCGGCCGGCATCGAGGTCGAAAGTGCGGGCCCCGCGCCGATCCGCGAGCAGCTTTCTCTGACCGGCGTGATTCAGCCGAATCCCGCGCGGATCGCGCGCGTGCGCGCGCGCTTCCCCGGCATCGTCCAGCAACTGCGCAAGGCGCAGGGCGACGCCGTAGGCAAGGGCGAGGTCATTGCGCGAGTACAGAGCAACGAAAGCCTGCAGAACTACGAGGTGAAATCCCCGATCCGGGGCACGGTGCTGGCGCGCAGCGCC
>JANNKZ010000085.1:0-2794 GCA_031396515.1 Gammaproteobacteria bacterium | reverse complement strand
GTGCTGCCGCCGGGCAGCGGTGCACCCGCGACGTACGACTCGGACGAGCTGACGAACTACGAGATCGGCCTCAAGACCGGCAATGCGAGCGGCAGCTTCTCGCTGAACGTCGCCGCGTTCTTCCTCGACTGGAAAGACATCCAGCTATTCCAGGTCGTCAACGATTTCGGCGTCAACGCCAATGGCGGCACGGCCGAGAGCAAAGGCATCGAGTTCACGGCGAAGACACAAGTCAGCGACGGCTTCAGCTTTACGCTGACGGGCGCGTATACCGATGCCGAGCTGACTGAAGACACGGACCCGGATGGAGCGGGCCCAATACCGGATCTCGTCGGCGGCTTCGACGGCGACCGGTTGCCGTTCGTGCCCGAGTGGACACTTGCGCTCGGCGGCGACTACGAGTGGAGCGCTTTCGGCGACGCGACGGCCTATGTCGGCGGACAGGTCGCCTACACGGGCGACCGACAGGCGGACTTCGGCAACCGCGTGGATGCGCTGGATCCGACCTCGGCGCGGCGCGAAGCGGACGCCTACACGACGCTTGACCTGCGGACCGGAATAATCTGGGACAAGTGGTCGCTCGAGCTCTACGGCAAGAACGTGACCGACGAAGACGGGATCACGGATATCCTTGCACCAGGTATTTACCCGAACGGCGCCGCCGCTGTCTCTATTATCCGGCCGCGCACGATCGGGCTGGCCCTCGGCGTACGGTTCTAGCATTCAACCGGACGAGCCAGGACGATGTCGGCAGTTCGTAGCGTTGGCGCGCAGGGCGCCGGACCGGCTTCGCTCGTGCTGAAGCTGCCGGCGCCTTACCTGCTGTTCGTCGGGGACGTTACCGAACCCGGCTACGCGAAAACGGCGTTCGGCCTGCGCGACTGGGCGGGCGACCTGTGCGTCGGCGAGTTCGCAAGCTCGGCGGATGCGGTCACGACCGGCCTGTCGCGCCTCACGCCGAAGGAGGCCTATGCGCGCGGCGCGCGGGCGCTCGTCATCGGCGTCGCGAACTCCGGCGGCGTGCTGAAATCCGAATGGATGCCGAGCCTCGTCGCGGCACTCGAGGCGGGCCTCGACATCGTTTCTGGAATGCACGCGAGGCTCCGCGATTCGCGCGAGCTCAGGGCCGCCGCCGAGCGCCACGGGCGGCGACTGTACGACGTGCGCGAGCCGCCGTCCGGCATCCCGGTCGCGACGGGGCGTAAGCGCACGGGCAAGCGCTTGCTGACGGTCGGCACCGACTGCGCGCTCGGCAAGAAATACACGGCGCTCGCGATCGCGGACGCCATGCGCGCACGCGGCGTGAAAGCCGATTTCCGTGCGACCGGCCAGACCGGGATCATGATCGCGGGCAGCGGTATCCCGATGGATGCGGTCATCTCCGACTTCGAGTCGGGTGCCGCCGAGATCCTGAGCCCGGACGCCGCCCCCGATCACTGGGACGTCATCGAGGGCCAGGGCTCGCTGTTCCATCCGGCTTATGCCGCGGTCTCGCTGGGGCTGCTGCACGGCAGCCAGCCCGACGTATTCGTGCTCTGTCACGAGCCCGGCCGCAGGCACCTGCTTGGCTACCCGGATTACCCGACGCCGGATCTCGAAGAGGCGATCGAGCTGCACCGGAAGATGGGCTCGCTGACGAATAAGGCGATCCGCTGCGCCGGGCTCAGCTTCAACACCTCCGCGCTGACACCGGAGCGCGCGCAGGCGGTCATGGATGAAACCTCCCGCCGGCTCGGCCTGCCGGTTGCGGATCCGATGCAGGGCGGCGAGGCGCTCGAACGGCTCGTCACCGCCTGCCTGCAGGGCTAAACCGCCCGGAGTCTTCCATGCGATTCATCGTCTCCGCGCTGCTGCTGGTTCCAGCGCTGGCGGCCGCCGCGCCGCCGAAAGGATTCGATGCCCGCGTGCAGGCCGTCCTGCAACAGCAAGGCGTACCGGGCGCGTTGGTCGCGATCGTCGAGGACGGCAAGGTCACCCTCGCCCGGGGCTACGGCATCCGCGGACTCGAGCATCCGGAGCCGGTCGGCGCCGACACGCTGTTCCAGATCGGCTCGACCACGAAGGCCATGACGACGGCCGCACTCGCGATCTTGGTGGACGAAGGAAAAATCCGCTGGGACGACCCGGTGATCGATCACTTGCCGGGATTCCGCATGTACGACGCCTGGGTTACGCGCGAGCTGACGGTGCGCGACCTCCTCGTGCACCGCAGCGGCCTCGGCCGCGGCCAGGGCGACCTCCTGTTCGTCCCGACGACGAACATCAGCCGCGCCGACATTGTGCATCGACTGCGCTTCCTGAAGCCGCCGGCGAGTTTCCGCTCGTCGTTCGCCTACGACAACATTCTCTACATCGTCGCGGGCGAGCTGATCGAAGCCGTCACCGGACAGACCTGGGAGGCCTTCGTCAACGAACGCCTGCTCGATCCCGCCGGCATGACCGGCGCGGTGACCAGCGACGTCGAGCGCTTCGCGGTGGCGGACCGCGCCTATCCGCACGGACGATTTGGCGAGATTCGCGGCATCGGCGAGCAGGTGGCGATGGACGAGAGAGCGGTCGCGCTCGGCGCCAATGTCGGCCCGGCCGGATCGGTAGCCGCCGGCGCGAACGATTTCGCGCGCTGGCTCGGCGTCCAGCTCGCGGGCGGACAGATTCCCGGCTCGGAGCAGCGGTTGTTTTCCGCCGAACGCGCGCAGGAGATGTGGCAGCCCGTCATGCCGATCCCAGTGACGCCGCTGCCCGGCCCGCTCGCCGACCTGACGCCGCAGTTCCGCAACTACGCGCTCGGCTGGAT
>JANNKZ010000559.1:0-3994 GCA_031396515.1 Gammaproteobacteria bacterium | reverse complement strand
GGGCCACATTCACGCCGCCATCAAGCCGCGCCAGCGCGAGGAACTGCTCGAATGGCAGCGCGAGCAGGAGGGCGAGTACGGCTACAGCAAGCTCCGGTTCATGGAAAAAGACGAGGTGCGCCAGTGGGTCGCGACCGGGCGCTACATCGCCGGCCTCTACGACGGTGGCGCGGGCCATCTGCATCCGCTGCGCTACACGATCGGCGTCGGCCGTGCCGCGCAAGCCGCGGGCGTAAAGCTCTACGAGGGAAGCCGTGTCACCGGGATCGACTACGGAACAACGGTCACGGTGCGCACCGAACGGGGCAGCGTGCGCGCGAAGTTCGTCGCGCTCTGCGCCAATGTCGGCCACGTGGATCTGTCGCGCCGGCTGGCGAGCAAGCTGATCGGCGTCGCTTCCTACATCGTCGCGACGCAACCGCTCGGCGCTGCGCGTGCAGAAGCCTTGCTGAAAGAGAACATCGCGGTCGCCGACCTGAACTGGATCATCGACTACTATCGGCTGACTGCCGACCAGCGCCTGCTCTTCGGCGGGCGCGTCAGCTACTCGGGCCTCGACCCGCTCGGCACGGCACGCGCGACGCGCCAGCGCATGTTGATCGTGTTTCCGCAACTCGCGGACGTCGAGATCGATTACGCCTGGGGCGGGATGATCGACATCACGATGAGCCGCGCGCCGAACTTCGGCCGGCTCGAGCCAAACGTGTATTACCTGCAGGGATATTCAGGCCACGGCATGGTCGCGACGACGATCGCCGGCAAAGTAGTTGCGGAAGCGATCGCCGGCCAAGCCGAGCGTTTCGACGTATTCGCGCGCCTGAAGCACCACGACTTCCCCGGCGGCAAGCTGTTCCGTCGGCCAACGCTCGTGATGGCGATGACCTGGTTTCGTCTACGGGACCTTCTGCCCTAGTCCGACGGTTACGGCGTGTACCAGATCGGCGAGGTGTAGGCCCGTTCCTGCTGCACCATCGGCACTTCCGGCGGCATCTTCAGCCCGTAGAACTTCGCGTCGTAGGCCGTCCACCGCGGCGTCGGGATCTCGAGCACGCGCGCGTAATAGAAAGCGGACTGCGCAGGATCGAATTCAGGGTCCTTCCAGACCGTGATCAGCTCGGAATCGCCGATCGTGTTGCTCCAGGTCGCGTTCGCCACATCCACCGTGTTGCCGACGGCCGGCACCTTCCCATCGGCACCCGGTTTGCGAGTTGCCGCATCGCTCCAGGCGACGTCATACACCTTTTCATGGGTCTCGCCCTTGGCGTCCAGCCATCCCTTGATTACCTGGATGCGGTCGAGATTTCCGCCGATCGGGTCCTTCATCGCCGCGACCAGGAACGTCGGCGCCTTGCCTGCGGGTGCCGCGGATATGTCGCCGCCCATCGGCACGCCCTTGGTGTAGCCGGCATGTGCCGGCAAACGGCTCTGGGCATCCGGCGCGGTGAAATCGAAGCCGCCGAAGAAGCGCACGATCATCCGGGAACCGGTAGTCGCGTACGTTTCACGCCGCTCCATCGCGTCCCAGATCGCCTCGCGCGTGTTCTCGGTGGCCCACACGGCCGCATAGCCGGAGGACGTCGTTTCCCAACCCATGACGATGATCCCGGTATCCGGGTTCTTCATGAAGGGATGCAGGGCGCGCTCCGCGCTCGGCTCCGAGGAAGAAACCTTGCCGAAGAAGTTGTCCTCCTCGACCGCGGCGAGCGCGGTATGCGCATCCGTGGAGCCGACCAGGCCGAATTTGTAGGGATTGATCCCGAGTTCGCCCTCCATCTTCAGGCCGGTGCGGTACGCCGAACGCGCGTACTCGAATTCGAGCATCTCCGGCTTCTTGGCCGCGCTGACGTCGAGGTTGCCCTTGTCCCAGATCTCGAAATTCGCGAACTCGTCGTTCGGCGACAGGAAGGGATGCGCCTCGCTCGTGCCCTTCATCTGCGTCACTTCGTAGAGCGGCTCCCAGCGCCGGCGGTTCTCCGCGTATTCCTTGTCGATGCGCTTGCCGTTGAACGACTCGATGATCGGGAACATGCGCCCGTTGCTGCCGTTGCCGTTGTGGGCGATCGCCAGCGCATTGCCGCCGGTCTTCGTCTCGTAGTCGGCCATGTACTTCCAGAGGTCGCGCGGATTGTCGCTGCCGAGCGGTTTCTGCGCCGTGAACGGCTCGACCTGGCTCGCCTTGCTGCCGTCGTCCCTAAAGATGACGTTGCGATGCAGGTTGTTGCCGCCGGTGCCCGAAGTCCATTCGAAACCGATGAAGGCCGTGAACCGTCCCGGCTCGTTCGCCTGCTCGGCCGCCTCGATCGTCCGCTGCCACGCACTGCGGTAAGCCGGCGTACCGGGCACCGGCAATAGCCCCTTCTCGATTTGCCCCTTGCCCATGGTGAAGTAGAGATCCAGGGCCGCTTCCGTACCCCGGCCCTGCTGGATCATGTCGTACCACTTGCGCGCCTGGGCGTAAGCGAGCGTCGCGGGATCGCCCGAGATCAACAGCGGAAAAAACCCGAGTCCGTCCGAGTGATCGGCGACGACCAGGAAATCGAGGGGCCGCGAGAGCTTCGCCTGCTGGCCGCTCGACGCTGTGACTTCCTCGCCCTTGGCGAACCGGTAGGCTTCCACGGGACCAAGCCGCGCGCCGGCGGCACCGCCGTCCATCGAGTAAGAGGTGTGCAGGTGGGTGTCGCCGAAGAACGGCCGCGTCGGATAGTTCCGTCCTGCGTAGGGCGAGTATGGCCGCTTAGGGAACGCCCGTTCGGAGCCTTCCTTGTCGATGTGGCCGGCGTCCTGGGCGAACGACGGGAGCGAAACGGCAACCAGCAACGTCCCTGTTGCTGCCCGCAAGAACTTGCCCAGAATCATGGCGTGTACCAGATCGGCGAGGTGTACGCGCGCTCCTGGGTCGACGCCGGCGCTTCCTTCGGCAGTTTCACGCCAAAGCGTTTCGCATCGTACGTCGACCAGCGCGGTGTCGGAATCTCGAGCACGCGCGTGTAGTACACGGCCCGGAGCTTGGGATCGAACTCCGGGTCGGTCCATGCCGCAGCCAGTTGCGGCGCACCGATGTCATTTGTATAGGTGGCGTTCGCGACATCCACCGTATTGCCGACCGCCGGCAGCTTGCCGTCGGCCCCGGGCTTGCGATCGCCCGACCAAGAGACGTCATAGATCTTTTCCTGGCGCGCGCCCTTGGCGTCGACCCAGCCCTTGATGATCTGGATGCGGTCGAGGTTTCCGCCCTCCGGATCTTTCATGGCGGCGACCAGGAACGTCGGCGCCTTGCCGTCCGGCGCGGTCTTGAGGTCGACGCCCATGGGCACGCCGCGACCATAGCCGGCCTTGGCGATGTCCTTGGCCTGGGCATCCGTTTCGGCGAAATCCCAGCCGCCGAAAAAGCGCACGGTCATGCGCGGCCCGGTGGTGGAGTAGGTTTCCTTGCGCTTCATGGCATCAAAGATGGCGGCACGCGTGTTCGCCGTCGCCCAGACCGCGGCGTAGCCGGACGACGTCTGTTCCCAGCCCATGATCGTCGCGAGCTTGGTCTTCATGAACGGATGTTCGATGCGCTTCGGTCCCGGCTCGGAGGGCGTGTTCTTGCCCCAAAAGTTGTTGTCATCAGCGGTCGCGAGCGAGGTGTGCGAGTCGGTCGAACCGATCAAACCGAACTTGAACGGATTTACGCCCAGCTTCTCCTCGAGCTGCAGGCCGGTCTGCAGGGCGGCGCGCAAGTACTCGCCCTTTAGCATCTTGTTCTGCTTGCGCTCGCTGAGGTTGAGATTGCCCTTGTCCCAGATTTCGAAGCCAGCGAACTCGTCGTTCGGCGAGAGAAAACGGTGGGTCTCGCCGTCGCCCTTGATCTGGGTCGCCTCATACAGCGGCTCCCAGCGCATGCGGGTCTCCGCGTATTCGGCCGTCAGTGTCTTCTTGTCGAACGGGTTGACGTCCCACGGGAACATCATGCCGTTGGACAGGTTGCCGTTGTGCGCGATGGCGAGCACCT
>JANNKZ010000482.1:0-2169 GCA_031396515.1 Gammaproteobacteria bacterium | reverse complement strand
GAGAAACAGGCCGAAGCTGGACTCGATGAAGTTTTAGGATCCCTGCGGGCGATCAAGGAGCTGATCGATGGCCATGACAAAAACGCAGAGACTTCTGGCAGCCGCGAAAGCGGTGGTGACTGCACTGCCTGCGCCAGCAGGTGCGCGGTCGAGTGGCGCAGGATCTCGAGTCCTTCCGGCCCCCTCGACCTGACGATGCGGAGCGTTGCATCGCGCTCGATCACCTGGGAGGTGTCGACGAGCTTGCCGTCGACGACGCCGGCGAGCGCCGCACGCGCGAGTCCCTTGCCAATCGACGCCGCGACGTCTGCGACGGTGACCGGTCGATTAAAGGGACGCTGGCTGCCGTCCGGCAGGGTAATCAGGAGCATGGCATGCTCAAGCGCTCGCAAATATCAAAAAAGCGCGAAAGGCTAACATTGGAGGCACTCCGCATGGCGCGTAAGCCACTGAAGGCCATAACCCTAACCATACTGGCAACCATCGCCGTCACGCTGATTGCGCTAAACCTGATGTCCGGGGACAACCGGATCTCGCACCGGGTCGAGCACCGCTACGCCGTCGAGGATCCGCAGTTCCTGCGCGCCATGGGCACGCTGCTCGGCCCGCCGCTTGTGCCGGGCAATCAGGTTGAGACGCTGCTGAATGGCGACCAGATATTTCCGGCGATGCTGGAAGCGATCCGGTCCGCGCAACGCACGATCACCTTCGAGACTTATATCTACTGGTCCGGCGACATCGGCCGGGAATTTGCCGAGGCTCTCGCCGAGCGTTCGCGAGCGGGTGTCAACGTGCACGTGCTGCTCGACTGGGTCGGCAGCCAAAAGATGGACGCTGAGTCGCTCGCCGTGATGCGTGGAGCCGGCGTCGAGATCGAGCAGTACCACCCGGTCAGGTGGTACACGCTCAGCAAGCTCAATAACCGCACCCATCGCAAGCTACTCGTCGTCGACGGCCGGGTCGGCTTCACGGGCGGCGTCGGCATCGCCGACGTGTGGACCGGCAACGCCGAGGATCCTGGTCACTGGCGCGACACGCATTACCGCATCGAGGGCCCGGCCGTGGCGCACATGCAATCAGCGTTCATGGACAACTGGACGAAGGTCACGGGCAAGGTCCTGCATACGGCCGCTTATTTCCCGGAGCAGGCACCTGCGGGCACCGAACATGCGCAAGTCTTCATCAGCTCCGCCGAGGGCGGCGCCGAGAGCATGCACCTCATGTACCTGCTTTCCATCGCCGCGGCGACCAAGAGCATCCAGCTGTCCATGGCGTACTTCGCGCCGGACGAAGTCTCGCTCGAAGCATTGCTGGCCGCACTGCGCCGGGGTGTTAAAGTCCAGATAGTGCTGCCTGGCCCCTACACCGACTCTGAACTGGTCAAGCACGCGTCGCGCGCCACCTGGGGTGAACTCCTGAAGCTCGGCGCGGAAATCTACGAATACCAGCCGACCATGTTCCACTGCAAGGTGCTGGTGGTTGACGGACTGTGGACTTCGGTGGGCTCGACCAACTTCGACAATCGCTCGTTCCGGCTGAACGACGAGGCCAACCTGAACGTCTTTGACAAAGGTATTGCCGCAAGGCAGCTCGAGGTATTCAGCGATGACCTCCGCAAGTCGCGCCGCGTAACTTACGAGGAATGGGAACAGCGACCGTGGCGCGAGAAGCTCGCCGACTGGTCCGCAGCGCTGTTCAACAAGCAGCTGTAACAATTGGTGGGCGCGACAGGGATCGAACCTGTGACCCCTACCATGTCAAGGTAGTGCTCTACCGCTGAGCTACGCGCCCGCAAAGGCGCGGAATCGTACTGGATTCCGGGGCATGGGTCCACCGACGCGGGCCGCGCTTCTATTCGTGTAACGGCGCCGGACCGCAGTACCATTGGGCCATGCGCAAACCGAAGACCTCACTGCTCCGTCAGGCCCTGCTGATCCTGGCGGCAACCCTGCCCGGCTTGTTCATTCCGCTCCGTGCGCAACAACCGGAATTTCCACCGCCCGATCCGGAACCGGAGATGGAAGCGGACGACGAGGACGCCCCGGACGATGGGGCCGACGAAGACGGCGCCGTGGATGACGAAGTCGACGACCAAGCCGACGATGTGTCCAATGAACCGACCGTTGACGAGGCTGGTGGCGACGGCCCGGACGCGGCAACTCTCGCCGC